>DASUXK010000480.1:0-6037 GCA_036377935.1 Usitatibacter sp. | reverse complement strand
CCTTCGCCTCGCCCCCGAACTTCCTCGACAGCACCGTCGTGATCGCCGCCGTCAGCGTGGTCTTGCCGTGGTCCACGTGACCGATCGTGCCCACGTTCACGTGGGGTTTCGTACGCTCGAACTTGCCCTTTGCCATGGTGTGCCGTCCTGAAGAACGTTGGTGTTGAGTGCCGGTGCTGCCGCCTGATGCCTGGTGCCCATGATGCGGATTGAACGCATGACCTCTCCCTTACCAAGGGAGTGCTCTACCACTGAGCTACATGGGCGAAGCCGTACCTGGAGCGGGTGAAGGGAATCGAACCCTCGTCGTAAGCTTGGAAGGCTTCTGCTCTACCATTGAGCTACACCCGCCGCGAAGCCCCCGTTGCCTGTCAAACCGTTGGTGGAGGAGGTTGGATTCGAACCAACGTAGGCGCAAGGCCAACAGATTTACAGTCTGCCCCCTTTAACCACTCGGGCACCCCTCCGGGAAAGCCCTCGATTATGCCCGATTCGGGGCGGGACAACAAGCAAAAACAGGCATTTCCACGACGAGGATCCGGGGTGCCGGCACTCCGAATCGAACGGAGGACCTACCGCTTACAAGGCGGTTGCTCTACCAGCTGAGCTATGCCGGCCCGAAGCCATGGAAACGCGCGCCCGGGGCAAGTGGGCAAGCGCTTACTTGACGAGCTTGAGCCGTGTCTTCCCCGCCGCCGCGCCCGGCGGCTTGGGCGGCTCGGTTTCGGCCTCGGCCGCCACCGGCGCGGGCAACGTCGGCGCGGCGGCGACCCCGGCCGGCGCCTCGACGGTGAAGAACGCGCCCTGCCCGTTCTCCCGGGCGAAGATGCCCTGCACGCGGTCGACGGGGATGCTCACTTCCCGGGAAACGCCATTGAACCGCGCCGAAAACTGGATCAGCTCGTTGTTCACGGTGAGGTTGCGCGTGGCGTTGAGGCTCACGTTGAGCACGATCTCGCCGTTCTTCACGTACTCCATCGGGACGCGGGTGCGCTCGTCCACCCGCACGCTCAGGTACGGGGTGTACCCGCAATCGGAGCACCACTCGTAGATGGCGCGGATGAAGTAGGGCTTGGTGGAGACTTCGGCCATGGCCACAAGCTTAACCTACCGGCGCATCGCTTTCTCGGAGGCGGTCATCGAATCGATGAAGGCCTGGCGGGAGAAGAGCCGTTCGGCGTACTTGAGGAGCGGGGCCGACTGCTTGTTGAGCTGCACCTGGTAGTGGTCCAGGCGCCACAGGAGGGGGGCGATCGCCACGTCGAGCATCGAGAACTCCTCGCCCAGCATGTACTTCTGCTTCACGAAGATGGGGGCGATCTGGATCAGGTTCTCGCGGATGTAGAGCCGGGCCTTCTCCTGCGCCTTCTGGGTGCCCGATTCCAGCGTCTGGACGTGGTTGAAGAGCTCCTGCTCGAAGCGGAACAGGAAGAGGCGCGCGCGGGCCCGCATCACCGGATCCGCGGGCATGAGCTGCGGGTGCGGGAAGCGCTCGTCGATGTACTCGTTGATGATGTTCGATTCGTAGAGGACGAGGTCGCGCTCCACCAGCACCGGCGTGCGGTTGTACGGGTTCATCACCGCGAGGTCCTCGGGCTTGTTCATGAGGTCCACGTCGATGATCTCGAAATCCATCCCCTTCTCGTAGAGGACGATGCGGCAGCGGTGGCTGAAGGGATCGGTGATCCCCGAATAGAGCGTCATCATGGCTTGTTCACCCCTTGTCGCGACGCCGGCGTCGCGGGTCCGGCTAGCGGACGTCCTTCCAGTATTCCCTCTTGAGCAGGTACGCGAGGACCGCGAACCCGGCGAGGACGAAGAGCACCACGATCCCCCAGAGCTTCCGGCTCGTCTGCGCGGGCTCGGACATGTAGGCGAGGTAGTTCACCAGGTCGCCGACGTAGCGGTCGTACTCGACCGGCGTGAGGGTGCCCGGCTTCTCGACCACGAGCTTGCGGGTCTCGACCTTGTCGCCCGTGATGTCGTTCATCTTCTCCGTCACGTGCAGCGCCTGCTCGCCCTGCTCCTCGTAGAGCACGTTGGGCATCGCGACGTTCGGGAACACGACGTTGTTCCAGCCGGAGCTGGACTTCGCGTCGCGGTAGAAGCTGCGCAGGTACGTGTAGAGCCAGTCGGGGCTGCGCGAGCGCGCGACGAGCGAGAGGTCCGGCGGCACGACGCCGAAGGCCGCCTTGGCGATCTTCGCGTCCTGCGGAGCGGACATGGTGTCGCCGATGCGGTCGGTGGTGAAGAGCAGGTTCTGCTTGATCTGCTCCTCGGTGAGCCCGAGGTCCTCGAGCCGCTTGTAGCGCATGAGCGAGGCGCTGTGGCAGTTGAGGCAGCGGTTCACGAAGATCGCGGCGCCGCGCTGCAGCGAAGCCTTGTTGCCGAGGTCGACCGGCGCGTGGTCGAGCGGGACGCTTTCCTCCCGGGCGGCGGCGAGCGCCGGGACGAGGAGGATCAGGAGCAGAGCGAGGATCTTGTTCATCACCACGTCACCCTTTGCGGCTCCGGCTTCTCCCGCGCGCGGTCCCGCGCGGTGTACCACGGCATGGCCAGGAAGAAATAGAAGTAGACGACCGTGAGCAGCCGCGCGACCCAGGTGGCGATGTAGTCGCCGCCGACCAGCGCCATTCCGGCGGGGAACGCGCCCCACACGGTGGTCGGCTCGACGCCGAGGTAGCCCAGCACCAGGAACGCGACGACGAACGCCGCGAACGCGACCTTCCAGCGCGGTCCCCGGTAGCGGATCGACTTCACCTTGCCGCGGTTGAGCCAGGGCAGCGCGAAGTAGATGAGCACCGCGGCGCCCATCACCGCCACGCCGGGGAACTGCGAGCCGAACATCGGCGGCACCGCACGCAGCATCGCGTAGTACGGCGTGAAGTACCAGACCGGCGCGATGTGCAGCGGCGTCTTGAGCGGATCGGCCGGGATGAAGTTGTTCGCCTCGAGGAAGTAGCCGCCCATCTCCGGCAGGAAGAAGATCACCGTGGCGAACACGATCAGGAAGATCGAGACGCCGAAGAGGTCCTTCACCGTGTAGTACGGATGGAACGGGATGCCGTCGACCGGGGTGCCGGTGCGCGGGTCGAGGTTCTTCTTGATCTCGATGCCGTCGGGGTTGTTCGATCCCACCTCGTGCAGCGCCATGAGGTGCGCGGCGACGAGCCCGAGCAGCACCAGCGGCAGCGCCACGACGTGCAGCGCGAAGAAGCGGTTCAGCGTCGCGTCGGACACGTTGTAGTCGCCGCGGATCCAGATCGCGAGCGGCTCGCCGATGAAGGGGATCGTGCCGAACAGGTTCACGATCACCTGCGCGCCCCAGTACGACATCTGGCCCCACGGCAGCAGGTAGCCGAAGAACGCCTCGCCCATGAGCGCGAGGTAGATCACGACGCCGAAGATCCACAGCAGCTCGCGCGGGCGGCGGTAGGAGCCGTAGATGAGGCCGCGCACCATGTGCAGGTACACGGTGATGAAGAAGAAGGAAGCGCCCGTGGAGTGGATGTAGCGGATCACCCAGCCGCCGGGCACGTCGCGCATGATGTACTCGACCGACGCGAAGGCCTCGCGGGCGTCGGGCTTGTAGTTCATGGTGAGGAAGATCCCGGACAGGATCTGGATCACCAGCACCAGCAGCGCGAGCGAGCCGAAGTAGTACCAGAAGTTGAAGTTCTTCGGCGCGTAGTACTCGGCGAGGTGCTCCTTCCACAGCGCCACCAGCGGGAAGCGCTGGTCCACCCAAGTAAGGACGCCGTTGAACGGCCCGGCCCCGGTCACGGGGGCCTTCTCGGTCGCGGCCATCGGCCTATGCTCCTTTCGGGTCTTCGCCGACCACGACGACCGCATCGGTCTTGTAGTGGTACGGCGGGATGACGAGGTTCTTCGGGGCCGGCGAGCCCTTGAACACGCGGGCGGCGAGGTCGAAGCGCGAGCCGTGGCAGGGGCAGTAGTAGCCGCCGGGCCAGTCGGGCCCCATGTCCGAGGCGGCGCCCACTTCCTTCTTGAGGTTCGGCGTGCAGCCGAGGTGGGTGCAGACCGCGACCGCCACCAGGTAGTCCGGCTTGATCGAGCGGTCGACGCCCTTGATGTACTTGGGCTGCTGGGGCTCCTCCGAATCCGGGTCCGTGAGCAGCGGCGCGTTGCCGGGCAGGCGGTCGAGCATCTCCTTCGTGCGGTGCAGGATCCAGACCGGCTTGCCGCGCCAGGAGATGGTGATCTGCTGCCCCGGCTCGATCTTGGAGACGTCCGCCTGGACGGGCGCTCCGGCGGCGAGCGCGCGCGCGCTGGGAAACCAGCTGGCGACGAACGGCCCGGCGACGCCCGCTCCCACCACGGCCCCTGCGGCGGAAGTGGCGACGATCAGCAGGCGTCGTCTTTTGACATCGACTTGGTCGGGGACGATGGCGGTCATTGCGAAGGAAGGAGGGAAAGGGATGGGACGAACGGCAAGTTCGCCATTTTAGCGGATTTGCCCCCCGTTCTTGAAGCCCGCGGGCCGCGGCCGCATTGACGCGACCCCCATGCGCCTCTAGATTGCGGGGTACTTCGGGGGAAACGGCATGAGCTTCGTCTCGGAATTCCGCGAGTTCGCGGTGCGCGGCAGCGTGGTCGACCTGGCGGTGGGCGTGATCGTCGGCGGCGCCTTCGGCAAGATCGTCGACTCGCTGGTGAACGACATCGTGATGCCGTTTGTCGGCAAGGCCACGGGCGGCCTCGCCTTCAACGATTACTTCGTCCCTCTCTCCCCCATCCCGGCGGGCGTGCCGCACACGCTCGAGGCGGTGAAGAAGGCCGGGGTCCCGGTGGTGGCCTGGGGCAGCTTCGTGAACGTCACGATCAACTTCGTGATCCTGGCGCTGATCGTGTTCCTCATGGTCCGAGCGATCAACCGGATGCGCCGGCACGAGGCGCCTCCGCCGCCGCCCGCCCCGCCCGAGCAGGTGGTGCTGCTGCGCGAGATCCGCGACGCCCTGCGCACGAACGCGAAATAGCGGAGCCGGCGGATACAATAGGGGGTTTTCCGCCCCCCAGCCCTTCCATGCGCAAGCTCTGGCTCGTCTTCGCCCAGGCCGTCACGGCCACGCTCGCCGTCATCTTCGTGGTGAGCCTGGTGAAGCCCGAGTGGATGGCCTGGCGGCGGCAGGTGGTCGAGGTCCGCGAGAGCGCGCCGGTGCCGGCCGCCCCGGCGGCGCTGCCCGTGGGGACGCTGCCCGCCGCCGGCCCGTATTCCTACAGCGAGGCGGCGCGCAAGGCGATCCCGTCGGTGGTGAACATCTCCGCCACCAAGCAGGTGCGGCGCCGCAACCCGCTGCTCGACGACCCGATGTTCCAGCGCTTCTTCGGCGAGCGCTTCAACATGCTGCCCGAGACGCAGCTGTCCCTCGGCTCGGGCGTGATCGTGAGCCGCGAGGGCTACATCCTCACCAACGACCACGTCGTGGACGGCGTCTCCGACATCCAGGTGACGCTGCACGACGGGCGCACGCTCGCGGGCAAGATCGTCGGCAGCGATCCGGAAACCGACCTCGCCGTCGTGCGGGTCTCGGCCGCGGGGCTCACGCCGATCACCTTCGGCCATTCCGAGCAGGCGAAGGTGGGCGACGTGGTGCTCGCGATCGGCGACCCGTTCAGCGTCGGCCAGACGGTCACCATGGGCATCGTGAGCGCGGTGGGCCGCGAGATCACCACCAACCCCTTCGGCAGCTTCATCCAGACCGACGCGGCCATCAATCCCGGCAACTCGGGCGGGGCGCTGGTCGATGCCGCCGGCAACCTGATCGGCATCAACACGCTCATCTTCACCCGCTCCGGCGGCTACCAGGGCATCGGCTTCGCGATCCCCGTGGGCCTCGCCAAGCGCATCATGGAGCAGATCATCGAGACGGGCAGCGTCACCCGCGGCTGGTTCGGCATCGAGGTGACGGACATCACGCCCGAGCTCGCCGAGTCGCTCGGCCTCAAGGTGACCCAGGGGGCGATCGTGGGCGCGATCGAGCGCGGCAGCCCCGCGGAGAAAAGCGGCATGAAGCTG
>DASUXK010000479.1:0-7318 GCA_036377935.1 Usitatibacter sp. | reverse complement strand
GGTAACAGCCATTCCTGCCCATCCCATGCCCGATTCGACCGGATTTCGCGCCGCCCCCGGCTCTTGCTCCATCGACATGACACGCCCGGCGACACGCCTGCGGCGCGCGATCGCGGCCCGGTACCGCATGCCCGAAGCGACTGCCGTCCGCGAGCTTGCGCCGCTCGCGACCTTCGACGAGGCGGCGAACGCGAGGATCCGCAGGAACGCCCGGGAGCTGGTCGAGCGCGTCCGCGCCCGGCGGCGCGGCGGTTTCGGAGTGGATGCGCTGATGCACGAGTTCCAGCTCTCGTCCCGTGAAGGCGTCGCGCTCATGACGCTCGCCGAGGCGCTCCTGCGCATTCCCGATGCCGACACGGCGGCGAGCCTCATCGAGGAGCGAGTCGCGCGCGGCGATTGGCTGCGCCACGTCCACCTGTCGCGTCCCGGGGCGGGCGCCGCAAGCCTGGGACTCGCGATGGCCGGCGCGCTCGCCAGGCTGGAGTCCGCGCTTCCGGGCGCGCTCTGTCGTATGGCGAGAGCGGCGACCCGTCCCGTGCTTCGGTGGGCGATGACGGCGGCGGTGGGCGCGCTCGGATCGCAATTCGTGCTCGGCCGGCGCATCGACGAAGCGCTGGCGCGTGCGCAGCCCGGCGAGCGGCGCGGTTACCGCCACTCGTACGACATGCTCGGCGAAGCGGCCACCACGATGGAGGACGCGGAGCGCTATCAACGTGCTTACGTCGAGGCGATCCACGCCATCGGCCGCTCCGCGACCGGCCGCTCGGTTCACGAGCGCCCCGGCATCTCGGTGAAGCTGTCGGCCCTGCACCCGCGCTACGTTCCGCTTCAACGCGATCGCCTGGCGAACGAGCTCGTGCCGCGCGTGAAGCAACTGATGCTTCTCTGCAAGCGCTACGGGATCGGCCTTTCGATCGACGCGGAGGAGGCGGACCGCCTCGAGCTTTCCCTCGACGTTGTCGAGACGCTCGCGCTCGATCCGGAGCTCGCCGGCTGGGAGGGGCTCGGCGTCGTGGTCCAGGCGTCGCAGAAGCGTTGCCCTGCCGTGCTCGAGTGGCTATTCGATCTTTCGGCGCGAGCGCAGCGCCGCTTCATGGTCCGGCTCGTGAAGGGCGCGTACTGGGATTCCGAGGTGAAGCGCGCGCAGCTCGACGGCCTGGCGGATTACCCGGTTCATACCCGCAAGGCGCACACCGACATCGCTTACCTCGCCTGCGCGCGCATGCTTCTCTCGAGGCCCGATGCGGTCTTCCCCCAGTTCGCCACGCACAACGCGCTCACCCTGTCCCAGGTGCTCGAGATGGCGGGCAGTCGACGCGACCTCGAGTTCCAGTGCCTGTACGGGATGGGCCAGGCGCTTTACGACGAGGTCGTGGGAGACAAGGGCCTCGGCGTGGCGTGTCGCATCTACGCGCCCGTCGGCAGCCACGAGACGCTCCTCGCCTATCTCGTGCGCCGCATCCTCGAGAACGGTGCGAACGCTTCGTTCGTGAACCAGGTCGTCGATTCGGCCATCCCCGTCGATGCGCTTCTCGAGGATCCCGTGGCGCTCGCACGCCCCTTCGAGGGCTCGCCGCACCCGATCGTGCCGCTGCCTTCGGCGATGTTCCCGGATCGCCGCAACTCGGCCGGCGTCGATTTCTCCGACGACCTGGCGCTCGCGTCGCTCGAAGGGGAGTTGCGCGAGGCGGCGAGCGCTTCGTGGAAGGCGTCGCCGATCCTCGCATCGGACGGCGCTGCATCTTCGCTCGAGGCGGTTCCGGTTCGCTCTCCCGCCGATACCGCCGTGGTCGTCGGCGAAGTGGCCGAAGGGGATGCGCAGGCGGTCGAAGCGGCCTTGCGGGCGGCGGACGTTACGAGAGGCTGGCCCGCCGACGCGGGCGCCCGCCGAAAGATGCTGCTTCGCACCGCGGAGCTGCTCGAAGGACATCGTGGCCCTCTTGCATGGCTCGCAGCGCGCGAGGCCGGAAAGACGCTTCCGAACGCGATCGGCGAGGTGCGCGAGGCGGTCGACTACTGCCGGTACTACGCGTCGCAGCTGGAGGGAGGCGAGTTCGGAAGCCCGCTCGGAACGGTCGTCTGCATCAGCCCCTGGAACTTCCCGCTCGCCATCTTCACGGGGCAGGTGGCCGCCGCGCTCGCGGCCGGCAACCGCGTGATCGCCAAACCGGCGGAGCAGACGCCGCTCATCGCCGCCGAGGCCGTTCGGCTCTTCCACGAGGCCGGCGTGCCGAAGGCCGCGCTGCAATTCCTCCCCGGCCGCGGCGAGACGATCGGCGCCGCCCTCGTCGCCGACCCGCGCGTGAACGGCGTCATGTTCACGGGATCCGTCGAGGTCGCCCGCGCGATCCACCGCACGATCGCCGCAAGGGGCAACGTTCCGCTGGTCGCGGAGACGGGCGGCCAGAACGCCATGCTGGTCGACTCCTCGGCGTTGCCGGAGCAGGTCGTCGCCGACGTGATCGCCTCCGCCTTCGACAGTGCGGGCCAGCGATGCTCGGCGCTGCGCGTGCTGCTCTTGCAGCGCGAGGTGGCCGACCGCTACATCGAGATGCTGTCCGGGGCGATGCGCGAGCTGGTCGTGGGCGACCCCGTGCGGCTCTCGACGGACGTGGGCCCGATCATCGATGCCGAAGCGAAGGCGAGGCTCGAGGCATACATCGCGCGGCTCGCGCGCGCGGCTCGTCTCATCGCGCGAGCGCCGCAGGCGGCCGGCGAGCGCGGGCATTTCGTCTCGCCGGTCGCTTTCGAGATCGGCTCGCTCGACGAGCTGGACGGCGAGGTCTTCGGGCCGGTCCTGCACGTGCTGCGCTACGATGCATGCGAGCTCGACCGGTGGGTCGAGCGCCTGAACGCGATGGGTTACGGCCTCACCTTCGGCATGCATACCCGGCTCGCGTCACGCATCGAGCGGTTGTCGGCGCGGATCCGGGCGGGCAACGTGTATGCGAATCGCAACATGATCGGTGCCGTCGTCGGCGTTCAGCCGTTCGGTGGCGAGGGGTTGTCCGGTACGGGGCCGAAGGCCGGCGGGCCGCTCACGCTTCGCGCGCTCGTGAAGCGGAAAATGGCGCAGGACGATGGCTTGCGGGTCCGGCCTCTCGCTTCCGATCGGTCCGTTGCCGCAGGCGTGCGGAAGCAGCGAACGGCAAGGCGGGGCGGGCCCGGATTTCTCGCGGTGCTGCGCGAGCACGAGGATCCGGCGATCGCGGAAATGGCCCGGTGGTATTCGGAAGCGATGAAGGATCTCGAGGCGCGGGAGCTTCCGGGCCCGACCGGCGAGCGCAACCGTTGGTTTACGGTCCCGCGCGGCACCATCGCGGCGTTGGGCGGGGAAGCGGGCGAAGCGATCGATTGGCTGGGACAGGCCGTCGCGGCGATCGCCACCGGGAACCGGGTCGTTTTCATCGCGCGCGGCGACTGCCCGGCCGCTCGCGATGTGGCGGACTGGATCTCGCGGGTCGGCGGACCGGCCATCGAGGTTCGCGTGGATCCGGCGGAGCAATGGGCCGCGATTCCGGAGCTTGCGGCCGCGCTTTGCGGCGATGCCGATCGCGCGGGCAAGGCCGCCGCGCGCCTGTCGGAGCGGGAAGGGCGCCGCATCCCGGTGATCGAGCCGGAGTCCCGGCGCTGGGCCTATCCCGCCTGGCGCCTGCGGGTCGAGCGCTCCGTTTCCGAGAACACCACGGCCTCCGGCGGAAACGCAGCCCTGCTCGCGAACGTTTCCTAGGCGGCCGCGCGCTCGCCGTCGCCGTCCGCCGCCAGCATGGCGCTCGCGGCGTACAGGTCGAGCGCGGCGTGCCCCACGGTCTTGAAGACCGTGATCTCCTCGGGCCCGCGCCGGCCGTCTTCCCCGATCTCGCCCAGCTCCGGGATCTCTCCTTCTCGTACGATCCCCGCGGCGACCGCGTCGATCAGCTCGCCCGATTCCTCGAAAGCCGCCTGCCGTTGGTCCACCACGTAACGGCCGCGCCGCGCGAGCTCGAGATCCAGCTCGTGCATCTCCGGTCGAAACGAGCCGATGGCATTGACGTGGGTGCCGGGCTGGATCCAACGGCTGTCGAAGAGCGGCGCCGTCGCATTGGTCGCGGTCACGATGACGTGCGCGCCGGCCACCGCCGTGCGCGCATCCGCCCGCCGGAAGCGCGCCGCGGGGAAGCGCGCCGCCATCGCGGCCACGAAATTCTCGCCGCGCGCCGCATCGCGGTTCACGACGCGCACCTCGCGAATCGGGCGCACCGCGAGCACCGCGGCGACCTGCTCCGCCGCCTGCCGGCCGACGCCGAAGAGCGCGAGCACGCTCGCATCCTTCCTCGCGAGGCGCCGCGTGGCGACCCCGGTCGCGGCGCCCGTGCGCAGCGCAGTGAGCGCCGTGCCGTCGCAAAGCAGCACGGGCTGCGCGTCCGACACGCGGAGCAGCAGGTAGCAGGCCCGCGTGCCCGCTGCGGCGCCCGCCGAGCGGTTCACCACCACGATCTTCGTGCCGAGGTAGGAAAGGCCGTCGTACCCCGGCATCACGAGCGCATCACCGTCCTCGACCGGAATGTGCACGCGCTGCGGATAGGATCCGCGACCGGCGGAAATGGCCGTGAAGGCCTGGGCGACGACTTCGAGGGCGCGCGGCATCGGCAATAGCCGCGCGATATCCGCCGCGGACAGCGATTGCATTCCGTTCATTTTTTCGGGCGAGGGTTCGTTTTCTTCCCACGCGACTTCTCGCGTGCCGACTTGCCGGCCCAGATGTCGCGCGTGTGCTCGAGGTGTCGCGTGATGAGGCGCTCGACCCGCTCGCCCTGGCCCGACTCGAGCGCGTCGAGCAACTCGAGGTGCTCGTCGGCCGAGTGCACGAAGACTTCCGAGCCGATGAGCGAGGGCAGGCCGTAGAGCCGTGCGAGGTCGCGCAGGTGGCTCACGATGGAGCACAGGCGCTGGTTGCCCGTGCGAGCGAGCAAGCCGAGGTGGAAGGCGCGGTCCGATTCGAGGAAGCCGTCGAGGTCCCGCTTGCGCGCGCAGCGCGCGATCGCCTCCGCGTCGCGGCGGTGCTGCGCGAGCTCGTCGGGGGAGAGCTTGCCGCAGATCGACCGCAGCGCCGGCACCTCCAGCATGAGCCGGAGCTGGAAGATCTCGTCCAGGTCGGCCTCGGTGAGCTTCACGACGCGGAAGCCGCGGTTGCGCACGACCTCCACCAGTCCTTCGTTGGCGAGGTCGAGCAGCGCCTCGCGCACCGGAGTGGCGGAAACGCCGAGCTGCGTGGCGAAGTGCGAGATCGGGTAGAGGCGGCCGGCCTCGATCTGCCCGGTCACGATGCCCGCGCGCAGCTTCGCGAGCGCTTGCCGGCGCAGGTTGGGGACGTCGAGGGCCTTGAACGCGGTGTCCATGCTATGTGATATATTACACCGTACCGCCTCCGAAGCCCATCCCGGAAGGCCCAGGGAACATCACCAACCCCATTCCAGGAGGAATCCAGGATGACGATCGACCGCCGCAAATTCCTTTCGCGCCTGGCGGCGCTTTCCGCGATCGGCGCCGCGCCCTCGGTGGCGATGGCTGCCGACGGGGAGAAGCCCAGGCAGATTACGCTCCTCGGTTACGGCGGGCCTTTCGACCGCGTGACCAAGAAGTACGTGGCCGACCCGTTCACGGCGGCCACGGGAATTCCGGTGGTGATCCGGGGCGGCTCGAGCGACCTCATCAACTCGCTGCTCGTGCAGAAGGACCACCCGCAATACGACCTCGTGCACATCGGCTACGACAGCTACACGATGCTCAAGCAGAACGGCGTCTTCGATCCGATCGAGCGGTCGACGATTCCCAACTTCGCGCACCTCTACCCGATCGCGCAGTCCACGCACGGCCTCGCGACCACGATCACCGCCGTCACCATCGTGTACAACACGGAGAAGATCAAGCGGCCGATCACGAGCTGGGCCGACCTGTGGGATCCGGCCTTCAAGGGCCACGTCGCCATCGAGAAGGTGCCCGCCACCTACGGCGTCGATACCCTCATGATGGCCGCCCGTCTCGCCGGCGGCAGCGAGAAGAACATCGATCCCGGCTTCCGCAAGCTCGCGGAGCTGAAGCCGAGCCTCAACGCGATCTACACGAACTCCTCGCAGTGCGCGCAGCTCTTCGAGCAGGGAGGCACGTGGATCGCGCCCTGGTATAGCGGGCGGGTGGCGAGCACGCGCCGGGCGGGCGTGCCGGTGGCCGCCGCCGACACCAAGGAAGGCGCACCCGTCTACCTCACGATGCTCTGCCCACTGAAGGGCAAATGGAACCGGTGGGTCGCGCAATTCATGAACATGCACCTCTCGGCGGAAGTGCAGCAGGCGTTCGCGAAGGAGTTCGCGAGCGGGCCCTCGCGGACCGACGTGAAGCTCGACCCGGAAGTCGCGAAGACCGTCCCCTACGGCGAGCGGCAGGTCTCGCAGCTGATCCAGTTCGACTGGGACGAGATCATCCCGCATCTCGACGAATGGACCCGGCGTTTCAACCGTGAGATCGCCAGCTAGCCGGCAAGCGCCGCAGGAGGCGCCCGCCGCGGGGAGCGGGAACGCGCGAACCGCCCTCGAGATCACCGCGCTCACCAAGCGCTACGGGGAGGCCGTCGCCGTCGACGGCTTCTCGCTTTCGGTGGAGCGCGGCAAGCTCGTGGCGTTGCTCGGCCCGAGCGGTTGCGGCAAGACCACGACGCTGCGCATGATCGCGGGGCTCATCGAGCCCACGAGCGGCCACATCGTGCTGGAAGGTCGGCCGGTGGATCGCGTCCCCATCCACCGGCGCAACATCGGCATGGTGTTCCAGCAGTACGCGCTCTTCCCGTTCCTGTCCGTCTTCGACAACGTGGCCTATGGGCTGAAAGAGCGCAAGGTGCCGAAGGCGGAGCTTGAGGAGCGGGTCTCGAAGATGCTCGACCTGGTGGGCCTGTCCGGCCTCGAGAAGCGGCGGCCCCGGCAGCTGAGCGGAGGACAGCAGCAGCGCGTGGCGCTCGCCCGCGCGCTCGTGATCAATCCCTCGCTGCTGCTCCTCGACGAGCCCTTGAGCAACCTGGACACGAAGCTGCGCGAGCGCGTGCGCGGCGAGATCCGCGACCTGCAGCGCCGGCTCGACATCACCACGGTCTTCGTGACGCACGACCAGGACGAGGCACTCAGCATCGCGCACGTGATCGTCGTGATGCGCGGCGGCCACATCGAGCAGGTGGGCTCGCCGCTCGAGATCTACCAGCGGCCGGCCACCCCTTTCGTCGCCGATTTCATCGGCGCATGCAACCTCGTTCCGGCCGAGGTCGTGGGCGTCTCCGACGGCGCCGCCGCTT
>DASUXK010000478.1:0-2073 GCA_036377935.1 Usitatibacter sp. | reverse complement strand
GGGCGCGCGCCCGGGCCGGCGCGAGCTGTTCGGCGCGCTCGAGGCCGACCACGACCGCGAGCGGGAACTCGAAGAGCGGACGGGCGACCGTGTAGCGCTCGACGTTGTCCCAGGGATTCCACGCGAGGGCGGGCGCGGCATCGGCGGAATCGCCGTGCACCACGTCGTCGTAATCGGCGAGCGGGCCGATCGAGACCGCGTCGCCGGTGCGGCGCGCGCGGAATACGCCATCGGCGCCGAGGATCGCGAGCACGCCGTGGCGCCCCAGGCGCGCCGGCTCGTAGCCGCTCACGAAGTACGAGGCGGCCACGGAGATTTCGACGGCCCCCGCGAAGGCGCCGTCGGGCCACTCGAGGCGCCGGCTGAAGTCGATCTTCCATTCGCCGTCGGCCGGATCGCGGCGCGGTACGCCCACCACGAGGGCATCCGATTCGGCGGCGCGCCGGAACCACGCCTCGCCCGCGGCGATGCGGGGGGCGCCGCTGTGCGTGGAGGCGACGACGTTGCCGCCGGCGTCCGCGATGCGCGTGGAGAAGAGGAGCTCGGGGAGCAGCAGCCCCTTCTCGCGCAGCTGCGCGATGTCCACGCGGCCGCCGCTGCGCTCCCAGGCGAACTTCACCAGGCGCAGGGTCTGGTCGATCTCGCGCAACGCGCGCACCACCTGCGCCTCGTACGTATCCGCGACCTCCTGCGTGGAGGAGACCGCCGCGCGCTCCGCGAGCGCACGATCCACGCGGATCATGTCCACGGTCGCGCCCCAGATCACCGCGAGCAGCACCACCGCGATGAGCGGGAAGAAGACGTACGGCTCCGCGAGCCTGCGCAGCGGGCGCTGCAGGAAACGCATCTATTGTCCTTTTGGGGCGGGCCGCGCACTTCGCGGGGCCTTCGCCAGCAGGCCCGATTCTCTCCGAGAAGCCCCCGGAATCCCAAGGGCCCGCGTCACGGAAACGCGGCTTGCGCCGTTTCCGATGTAACGCGGCGCGAGGCGCTCAGGCGGCGATCTTGTCCGAGTGGACGACGAGCCCGCCGTGCTCGCGCATGGCGTGGAAGCCGATGCCGGGCCAGATCTCCTGCGCCGCCGAGAGCTCGAGCTTGTGGTTGTAGAGCACCGCGGGGGCGTCCACCACGTCGTAGGCGATGCGGTAGGAATTGGCCTCGATGAAGCGCTCGAGCTCCGCCGGCGTGGCCGCCGTCACCCAGCGCGCGAGCTTGTAGCCGCTCGGCACCATGCGCGCCTGCGCGGCGTACTCGTTCTCGAGACGGTGCGCGACCACGTCGAGCTGCAGCGGGCCGACGGCGCCCAGCAGGAGCGCGCCCCCGTTGTGCGGGCGGAACACCTGGATCGCGCCCTCCTCGCCGAGCTGCTGCAGCCCGGTGCGAAGCTGCTTGCTGCGGATCGGATCGGCCACTTCCACGGTGACGAAGATCTCCGGCGCGAAGAACGGCAGCCCCGTGAACTGCAGCGTCTCGCCCTCGGTGAGCGTGTCGCCGAGCTGGAGCAGCCCGCGGTTGGGCAGGCCCACGATGTCGCCGGGATAGGCGTCCTCGAGCACCTCGCGCCGCTGGGAGAGGAAGGAGACCGCGCTCGCGGTCTTCACTTCCTTGCCGGTGCGCGCGAGGACGAGCTTCATGCCGCGCTCGAAGCGTCCCGAGCAGACGCGCACGAAGGCCACGCGGTCGCGGTGCGCGGGATCCATGTTCGCCTGGATCTTGAAGACCACGCCGGTGAACCGGGGCTCGGTGGGCTCGACCACGCGCTGCACCGCGGGCTTGGGCCCGGGCGGGGGTGCCAGCTCGACCAGCGCGTCGAGCACCTCGTGCACGCCGAAGTTGTTGATGGCCGAGCCGAAGAAGACCGGCGTCTGCCCGCCCCGCAGGAACGACTCGCGGTCGAAGCTTTCGGAAGCGCCGGCGAGAAGCTCGATCTCGCCCTTCGCCTGGGTGAAGGCATCGCCGAAGCGCGCCTCGTTCTCGGGGTTGGCGAGACCCGCGATCATCTCCTCGTCGTCCACGCGGCGGTCCTCGCCGGGCTTGAAGACGCGCATGCGGTCGGCGCGGATGTCGAACACG
>DASUXK010000477.1:0-8393 GCA_036377935.1 Usitatibacter sp. | reverse complement strand
GGGCCATGCGCATCACGTTCTCGGCCGCCCCGCCGTGCGCCGGGCCGGCCAGCGCCGCGACCGCCGCCGTGATCGCGCCGTGCAGGTCGGCGTCGGTGCCCGCCACCACGCGCGCGGTGAACGACGACGCGTTCGAGCCGTGCTCCGCGTGCAGGATCATGTCCACGTCCATGAGCTTCGCGGCGTCGGCGCTCGGCTTCGCGCCCTTCAACATGTAGAGGAAGTTCGCCGCGTGGCCGAGCTCCGGGTCGGGCGCGACGGGCTCGCGCCCGTTGCGGATGTGGTCGTGCGCCGCGACGATCATCGGCACCTGCGAGGTGAGGCGGATGCCTTTCCTCGTCGTCGCCTCGGGCGAGTTGTCCGCGACCTCGGGATCGAAGGCCGCGAGCGCCGAGACGGCGGTGCGCAGCACGTCCATCGGGTGCGCGTCCTTCACGATGCGCACGAGGTCGAGGACCTGCGGCGGGAGCACGCGCGCGGCGCGCAGCTGCGAGGAGAAGCGCGCGAGGTCGGCCGCCTTCGGCAGCTCGCCGTGCAGCAGCAGGTAGCAGGTCTCCTCGAAGGTCGACTTCTCGGCGAGGTCGTGGATCGAGTAGCCCCGGTACCAGAGCATCCCCGCGCGACCGTCGATGTCGCAGACGCGCGAGCGGTCGAAGTAGACGCCCTTCAGCCCGCGGTGGATCTCGACCTTGTTCTCGGTTTTCGTTTCGGCTTCCATGTCTTCGCTTTCAGGAAAAGGTGGCCGCGATGCGCTGGGCGGCTTCGCCCAGGCGCGGCACGAGTTCGATGGCCATCTGCAGCGGCAGGCGCGCCGTGGCGGCGTGCACGGCGACGGCCGCGACCGTCTCCGCGCCGACACGCACCGGCACCGCGACGCACGCCACGCCCGCCACGTATTCCTCGTTGTCGAGCGCGTAGCCCGTCGCGCCGATCCGGTCCAGCTCCTTCTCGAGCAGGTTGCGGTCGGTGAGGGTGTGCTCGGTGAAGCGCGCGAGCGGCATGGCCGCGACGAGCGCCTTGCGCTGCTCGGCGGGCAGCGCCGCGATGAGCAGCTTGCCGCTCGCGCTGCAGTGCGCCGGGATGGTGCTTCCCGCGGGCAGGTGCAGGCGCAGCGCCCATTCCGCCTCGACGCGGTCGAGGTAGACGACCTCGCCGCGGTGCAGCATCGCGAGGTTGCAGGTCTCGCCCACGTCGGCGACAAGCTGGCGCAGGATCGCGTGGCGCAGCGTCGCCACGGAATCGTGCGTGAGGATCGCGAGCCCCAGGGACGCGAGGCGCGGGCCCACCGAGTACGCGCGGCCGGCGGGCTCGCGCTGCACGTAGCCGCCGTCCTCGAAGAGCGCGAGGGTGCGGTGCAGCGTGGGCTTCGGCAGGCCCGTCGCCTGCATGAGGTCGGTGAGGGTCACCGGTCGGCCCGCGCGGACCAGCGTCTCCAGCACCGCCAGCGCCTTGAGCGTCGAGGAGTTCTCGAGGGCGGCATCGCGGCGCGTGCGGTCCGATGCGTCGAGCAGGGTCGCCATGCCGCCAGCGTAGTGCAAAACATTTCGCCAATGCAACAGTTTCGTTCCAGACAGTGGAATCACCTGTTGCAACGGGCCCCAGGCTGCTATAGTGTTCCGCCCATAGAGACCCCGCATTCCGCTCCCAGGAGATCGCCCGACATGAACGACATGACGCTGAAAGCGCGCGAAGTGGTGCGCGGCAAGGTGAAGATGACCCCCTCGGAAGCCCTCGTGGAGACGCTCGTCGCCCAGGGTGTCACCGACGTCTTCGGCATCGTCGGCTCCGCCTACATGGACGCCCTCGACATCTTTCCCGCCACCGGCATCCGCTTCATCCCGACCGCCCACGAGCAGGGCGCCGTCCACATGGCCGACGGCTACTCGCGCGTCACCGGCCGCCACGGCGTGTGCATCGCGCAGAACGGTCCCGGCGTCACCAACTTCGTGACGGGCGTGGCCGCGGCGTACTGGGCGCATTCGCCGGTCGTCGTGATCACCCCGGAGACGGGCTCGAACACGCTGGGCCTGGGCGGCTTCCAGGAGACCGAGCAGCTGCCGATCTTCTCGAAGATCACCAAGTACCAGGGCCACGTGAACAACAAGTCGCGCATGGCCGAGATCACCGCGCGCTGCTTCGACCGCGCCATCCTCGAGATGGGCCCGACGCAGCTCAACATCCCGCGCGACTTCTTCTACGGCGACATCGAGTGCGAGATCCCGCAGCCGATCCGCATCGGCCGCGGCGCCGGCGACGAGGGCGCGCTCGACCGCGCCGCGGAGCTCCTCGCGCAGGCGAAGTTCCCGGTGATCCTGGCCGGCGGCGGCGTGATCATGGCCGAGGGCACGAAGGAGGCCGTGGCGCTCGCCGAGCTCCTGCACGCGCCGGTGGCCGAGAGCTACCTGCACAACGACGCGTTCCCCGCCTCGCACCCGCTCTGGGTCGGCCCGCTCGGCTACCAGGGCTCGAAGGCGGCGATGAAGCTGATCTCGAAGGCGGACGTGGTGCTCGCGCTCGGCACGCGCCTGGGACCCTTCGGCACGCTGCCGCAGTACGGCATGGACTACTGGCCGAAGAACGCGAAGATCGTCCAGATCGACGCGGACCCGCGCATGCTGGGTCTCGTGAAGCCGATCTCGGTGGGCGTCAACGGCGACGCGCGCGCCGCGGCCGCCGCGCTCGTGCAGCGGCTGAAGGGCAAGTCGCTCGCCTGCCAGCAGAACAAGGCCGAGCGCGAGGCGGCGATCAAGTCCGAGAAGGCGGCCTGGGAGAAGGAGCTGGGCGAGTGGACGCACGAGACCGACCCGTACTCGGTCGAGATCGCCAAGGGCGCGAAGGCGATGCACCCGCGCGAGATGCTGCGCGCGCTGGAAAAGGCGATGCCCAAGGGCGCGATGGTCTCCACCGACATCGGCAACATCTGCTCGGTCTCCAACTCGTACCTGCGCTTCGACGAGCCGCGCTCGATGCTCGCGGCGATGAGCTTCGGCAACTGCGGCTACGCGTTCCCGGTGGCCTGCGGCGCGAAGATCGCCCGGCCCGACCGCCCGGCCATCGCCTACGTCGGCGACGGCGCCTGGGGCATCAGCCTGAACGAGATGCTCACCTGCGCGCGCGAGAAGATCGGCGTCACGGTGGTCGTGTTCAACAACGGCCAGTGGGGCGCCGAGAAGAAGAACCACGTGGACTTCTACTCGCGCCGCTACCAGGGCGTGGAGCTGGAGAACCCGAGCTGGGCGGCGGTCGCGAAGTCGTTCGGCTGCGAGGGCGTGACGGTCGACAAGGCCTCCGACGTGGGCGATGCGCTGCGCGAGTCGGTGAAGCGCCAGTCCGAGGGCAAGGCCACGATCCTCGAGATGATGGTCACGAAGGAGCTGGGCGACCCGTTCCGCCGCGACGCGCTCTCGAAGCCGGTGCGCCACCTGGAGAAGTACAAGGCGTTCGTCTGAGCGGCACGCGGGGCAGCAAGCGAGGAGGGCATCGCATGATCGACCTCTACTACTGGACCACCCCCAACGGGCACAAGATCACCCTCTTCCTCGAGGAAGCGGGGCTGGAGTACGAGATCAAGCCCGTGAACATCGGCAAGGGGGAGCAGTTCGATCCGGCCTTCCTCGCGATCTCGCCCAACAACCGCATCCCGGCGATCGTGGACCATGCGCCCGCCGACGGCGGCAAGCCCATCAGCGTCTTCGAGTCGGGAGCGATCCTGCTCTACCTCGCGGGCAAGACCGGGAAGTTCATCCCGAAGGACCTGCGGGGCCAGGTGACGACGCTCGAGTGGCTGATGTGGCAGATGGGCGGGCTCGGCCCCATGGCGGGGCAGAACCACCACTTCTCTAACTACGCGCCGGAGAAGATCCCGTACGCGATCGAGCGCTACGTGAAGGAGACCTCGCGGCTCTACGCGGTGCTCGACAAGCGCCTCGCGGGGCGCGACTTCATCGCCGGGCGCGAGTACACCATCGCGGACATGGCCTGCTATCCCTGGATCATCCCCGATCGACAGGGGCAGGCGATCGACGACTTCCCGAACCTCGAGCGCTGGCACGCGGCGATCCGAGCGCGGCCCGCGACGGCGCGGGCCTATGCGCTGGTGAAGCAGGTGAACCCGGGCGCCGGCGGCATCCGCACCGAAGAGGAGCGCAAGGTCCTCTTCGGGCAGGACCGCAGCGTCGTGAAGTGAGCGCTACTCCTTCAGCTGCTCGTTGATTTCCTTCACCGTCTTGTTGTACTCGTCGGCGGCGGCGTTGGCGGCGTCGTAGTGCGCCTTCGCGATCGCCTGGTGCTCGTCGACGAAGGACTTCATGCAATCCTCGTAGCGCTTGGTGTCGCGCTTGAAGCGCTTCATCGCGAAATCGTCGTTGCGCATGGCGGCGCCGGGCACATGCGGCGCCTGGCAATCGGGCTTCGGCACGGCGGGTGCATCGGCGGCCTGCAGGGAGCCCGCGGCGAGGACGAGCGCCGCGGCGAGAAGGATGCGGTTCATCGGTGGCCTTTCGTTGCGGATTTCCAAGGTCGGCTAGCTTAACGGATTGCGCTCGCGAGCCGCGATGCTCACGCGGCCTTCCCGGCCCGGTCCGCGCGGCCGAGCCGCTCGCGCACGGACTTCGCGATGCCGGCGGCATCGAGCCCGCAGTCGGCGAGGAGCTGCGCCGGATCGCCGTGCTCCACGAAGCGGTCGGGCAGCCCCAGCGAGAGCACCGGCACGGAGAAGCCCTCGGCGGCGAGCGCTTCCTCCACCGCCGAGCCCGCGCCGCCCGCGACGACGTTCTCCTCGACGGTCACGAGGAGCTCGTGCGAGGCGGCGAGGCGAAACACGAGGTCGCGGTCGAGCGGCTTCACGAAGCGCATGTTGGCGACGGTGGCGTTGAGCTCGCCGGCCGCCTCGAGGGCGGGCTTCAGCATCGATCCGAAGGCGAGGATCGCCACCTTGCGGCCCTCGCGCCGGACTTCGCCGCGGCCCACGGCGAGCGCCTTCATCTCCTGCTGCACCTCGACGCCGGTCCCGCTGCCGCGCGGGTAGCGCACGGCGCTGGGCGTCTCCAGCGTGAACGCGGTGTAGAGCATCTGCCGGCATTCGTTCTCGTCGGCGGGCGCCATCACCGTCATGTTCGGGATGCAGCGCAGGTACGACAGATCGAAGGCGCCGTGGTGCGTGGGTCCGTCGGCGCCGACCAGCCCGCCGCGGTCGAGCGCGAAGACGACGGGCAGGTTCTGCAGCGCCACGTCGTGGATGAGCTGGTCGTAGGCGCGCTGCAGGAAGGTCGAGTAGATCGCGACCACCGGCTTCAACCCCTCGACGGCGAGCCCCGCCGCGAACGTGACCGCGTGCTGCTCGGCGATGCCGACATCGAAGTAGCGCTCGGGAAACTCGTGCGAGAAGCGCACGAGGCCCGAGCCTTCGCGCATCGCGGGCGTGACGCCGATGAGCCGCGGGTCGGCGCGCGCCATGTCGCACAGCCAATCGCCGAACACCTGCGTGTACGTGGGGCGCGGGCGCGCGTCGGCGGCGGGCTTCGCCTTCACGAGGCCGATGCCCGGATCGAAGCGGCCCGGCCCGTGGTAGGCGATCGGGTCTTCCTCGGCGAGCTTGTAGCCGTGGCCCTTGCGCGTCACGACGTGCAGGAACTGCGGGCCGTCGAGGCGCTTCACGTTGTTGAGCGTATCGACGAGCACGTCCACGTTGTGCCCGTCGATGGGCCCGGTGTAGTTGAAGCCGAACTCCTCGAAGAGGGTCGAGGGGGTGAGCATGCCCTTCGCGTGCTCCTCGAAGCGCTTGGCGAGCTCCTTCATCGCGGGCGTCACCGAGAGCACCTTCTCGGCGGTCCGGCGCGTGGCGGCGTAGAAGCGGCCCGACATGAGCTTCGCGAGGTAGTTGTTCAGCGCGCCGACGTTCTCCGAGATCGACATGTCGTTGTCGTTGAGGACCACGATCACGTTGGCGTTCGCCTGCTTCGCGTTGTTGAGCGCCTCGAAGGCCATGCCGCCGGTGAGCGCGCCGTCGCCGATCACCGCGACCACGCGGCGGTCCTCGCCCTTGCGTCGCGCGGCGACCGCCATGCCGATCGCCGCCGAGATGGAGGTGGACGAGTGCGCGGTGCCGAAGGCGTCGTAGGGGCTCTCCTCGCGGCGCGGGAAGCCGGCGATGCCGCCCTTCTGCCGCAGGCGCCGCATCCCTTCGCGCCGGCCGGTGAGGATCTTGTGCCCGTAGGTCTGGTGGCCCACGTCCCAGATGAGCCGGTCCTCGGGCGTGCGGAACACGTAGTGCAGCGCGATGGTGAGCTCCACCGTGCCGAGGTTGGCCGCGAGGTGGCCGCCGGTGGAGGAGACGGATTCGAGGATGAACGCGCGCAGCTCGTCGGCGAGCGCCGGGAGCTGCTTGCGATCGAGGCGGCGCAGCTGCGCCGGTTCGTCGATCGACTCGAGGAGCGGGTAGGAGCCCATGTCCGATTTTAACGCCGGCGCTGGACGATGAATTCCGCGATCCCGATGAGGCGCGCGGCCCGCACGTCGAACGGCCCCAGCGCCTCGCGCGCCTCGGCGAGGAGGTCCTGCGCGAGCGCCTTCGCCTCGGAGGCGCTCATGAGGCTCGTGTAGGTGGGCTTGCCCGCCGCGCGATCCTTGCCCGCCGTCTTGCCGAGCGTCTGCGCGTCGCCCTCCTCGTCGAGGATGTCGTCCACGACCTGGAAGGCGAGGCCCACGCACTTCGCGTAGCGGTCGAGGCGCTCGAGGCGCGGGATGTCGAGCGGGGCGCCGCATCGCGCGCCGAGCAGGACCGAGGCGCGGATCAGCGCCCCGGTCTTGAGGATGTGCATGTACTCCAGCTCGGGAAGCGTGAGCGCCTTGCCCACCGCGTCGAGGTCGATCGCCTGCCCGCCGGCCATGCCGCGCGAGCCGCACGCCGTCGCGAAGACCCGGATCATCTCGAGCTGGGCCTGCGGGTCGTCGGCGAGCCGATGCTCGGCGAGGAGCTGGAAGGCGAGGCTCTGCAGCGCGTCGCCGGCGAGCAGCGCCGTCGCCTCGTCGAACTCCACGTGGCAGGTGGGCTTGCCCCGGCGCAGCACGTCGTCGTCCATGCACGGCAGGTCGTCGTGGATGAGCGAGTAGGCGTGGATCATCTCCACCGCGGCGGCGGCCACCTCGAGGCGCGAGGGATCGGCGCCCGTGAGCTCGCCGCCCGCGAAGACGAGCATGGCGCGCACGCGCTTGCCGCCGCCGAGCGTCGCGTAGCGCATCGCGTCGTGCAGGCGCTGCGGCGCGATGCGCGAGGCGGGAAGCAGGCGCTCGAGCGCCTGCTCGGTGCGCGCCGCGACCTCGCGCGACCAGGCGTCGAAATCGGGCACGGCGCTCACTTCGCTTCGGGGTTGAAGTCGCGCAGGGTCTCGCCGTCGAGGATCGCGATGCGCGCCTGCGCATCCGCGAGCTTCGACTCGCAGAAGCGCACGAGCTGCGCACCGCGCTGGTAGGCCGCGAGCGATTCCTCGAGCGGGAGCTTGCCGTCCTCCATGCGCGAGACGAGCGCCTCGAGCTCGGCGAGCGCCTGCTCGAAGGTGGGGGCGGCGCCCTCGTTCGGGGCGGTCTTGTCGGCCATGGGAAGGTTCCGGGCGAGTGGCGGGCGAAAGGAGAGATTTTACACCAAAGGTCTTGAAAAATAAGGGAACTCGCCCCAAAATAACGGTCAGTACTACCAAGGTCGGGACGGAGGCTGCAGAGTTAAAAGCTAGCTGACTCGATGAGCCCGCGTTGTTTTCACTTCGCTTCCCTGGAGGTGCGGATAATGACGGATCTTGCGAGCCAGAAGGCTTTCACCCGATCGTCCCCCCATCTGCCGCTCTCGTGGTATTTCGACCCGAGGGTCGCGGAAATCGAGCAACAGCGCCTGTTCGAGCGCGGCCCCGGCTACGTGGGCCACGCGCAGATGGCGCCCCATCCCGGCGACTACCGCGTCCTCGACTGGCGCTCGCGCGGCGCGTGGGCGATCGTCAACAACGACGGCCGCCACGACCTCGTCTCGAACGTCTGCCGCCACCGCCAGGCGATCATGCTGAAGGGCCACGGGGCGCTTGCGGGCGGCACCATCACGTGCCCCATCCACCGCTGGGCGTACGACTCGCAC
Organism: Usitatibacter sp.; assembly: GCA_036377935.1. Taxonomy (GTDB): domain Bacteria; phylum Pseudomonadota; class Gammaproteobacteria; order Burkholderiales; family Usitatibacteraceae; genus Usitatibacter. The sequence continues at coordinate 274 of DASUXK010000477.1, read as the reverse complement.
GGCAAGCACCTCGGCGCGCCCTCGTTCTGCGAGCACCCGGGGCTCGACCTGCCCACGCAGAAGCTGCAGAAGTGGAACGGCCTGCTCTTCAACGGCAAGCGCGACGTCGCGCGCGACCTCGCGAAGCTGGGCGTCGCGAAGGAGCTCGACTTCGAAGGGTACGTGCTGAACAAGGTCGACGTCGTCGAGTACGACTTCAACTGGAAGACCTTCATCGAGGTCTACCTCGAGGATTACCACGTCGCGCCCTTCCACCCGGGCCTCGGCCACTTCG
>DASUXK010000476.1:0-6466 GCA_036377935.1 Usitatibacter sp. | reverse complement strand
TGCTCGACGAATGGCGCGGGTGGGTTCGGCGGGCGCTTGCAAGCGACGCGGAGGAAGGGCTTTGAATCCGCCGATAAACGCCGATAAACGCGGTCATGTCGGAATTATCGCGGCGGTCGCATCCGCACGAGACGATTCACCGCTTCAGGAACGGATCGGCGTTCATCGGCGTTTATCGGCGGATTCAACGCCTTCCGCCCCGACGAGGGCGCGGACGTAGTTCGGCAGCGCGAACATCGCGCGATGGACCTCGCCGTTGTAGTACTGGAGCTCCTCGATGCCGCGCTCGCGGATCACGCGGTCGACGTGCCCGGGCGTGACGGCGCGCGGATCGAGGGAATCGGAGGCGCACGCGAAACCCCAGATCGAGCCGTACAGGGGAATGTGCACGAAGTAGGGCGCGACCACGCGGAACACCTGGCGCAGGTTCGCGAGCGTCGAGCGCACGCGATCGGGATGCGAGAAGGGCGAGCCGATGTGCAGCGTCAACGCCCCGCCCGGGGCCATCGCGCCGCGCGCGAGCGCGAAGGTGGCCGGCGAGTAGAGCTCGACCGAAGGGCCCACGGGATCGGTGAGGTCCATCGAGACCAGGTCGTAGCGCACGTCGGTCTCGCGCAGGTACGCGAGGCCGTCGCCCACCGTCACCTTGAGGCGCGGATCGTCGAACGCGCCGCGGTGCACGCGCCCGAACTGCGCCCTGGCGACCTCGATCACCTCGGGATCGAGCTCGGCCATGTGCACGAGCTCCATCGTCGAATGCTTGAGCAGCTCCTCGGAGGAGCCGCCGTCGCCGCCGCCGATCACGAGCGCGCGCCGCGGCGCCGGATGCGCGCAGGCCGCCGGGTGGACGAGGTTCTCGTGGTAGAAGAACTCGTCGCGCTCCGAGGTCATGTTGAACCCGTCGAGCCGGAAGATGCGCCCGAGCTCGGGGGTTTCGTAGACTTCGAGGAGCTGGAAGGGCGTGCGGCGGCGCTCGAGCAGCGTGCCTTCGAAGTACACGCCGCTCGCGTCGTTCAGCCGCTCGAGGATCTTCTCCGGCACCGCCGCTCGCGCGTCAGGCGACGCGCTTCTTGAGCGGCAGGTCCTTGCCCCGCATGACGCGCTCGACGAGCACGTCGCCGGGCTTCAACGCCTTCACGAGCGTCTTGTAGACCGCCTCCGCCTTGCCCGTGTTGTCGGCCGTGTAGTTGCAGACGTACACATCGAGCGTCGCGCCGTCCCTCTCGGGCCAGGTGTGGATCGCGAGGTGCGATTCGGCGAGCACGACCGCGCCGGTGGCGCCGCCTTCCTGCGTGCCGTCCGCGCCGTCGAACTGGTAGAAATGGTCCCCGAGGACGGTGAGCCCGACGTCCTTGCACGCGCCGACGCACAGCTCACGAAGCTTCTCGGACGAGACCAGCAGCTCGCCCTTCTGGCAATTGTAGAGATCAGCGATGATGTGCAGTCCCTTCACTCCGATACCCCCTTCCAAGCAAAGATCCGCAGCAGGGACTGCGCACGCGACCTCGGGCGACCGGTGGGGGGCGCTTGCGCGCGCTCCCTACAGGGCGCCCTCAAACCCAGGGCGGCGGGCGTAATCCTTGTTGCGGAGGTTTACCCAAGCGAAAAATATCGCGGTGAAAAGTGCGCAAGTATAATCGCATAAATCTTGCTGCGTGAAGCCTTTTTCAAGTCTCGCGCCCGGATTTCCGCCCCATTTCCACGAAAAATTCCTCCCATGCCCGAGACCACCGAAACGATTCCCGGCGAAGCGCGCGAGCGCGCTTCGCTCGCCCCTTGCGCCGACGTGGTGAACGCGATCCGCGCGCTCGCCATGGACGCCGTGCAGAAGGCCAACTCGGGCCATCCCGGCATGCCGATGGGCATGGCGGAGATCGCGGAGGTGCTCTGGCGCCGCTTCCTGCGCCACAACCCGGCCAACCCGGCGTGGCCCGATCGCGACCGCTTCGTCCTGTCCAACGGCCACGGCTCGATGCTGCAGTACGCGCTGCTGCACCTCACCGGCTACGACCTGCCGATGGAGGAGCTGCGCCGCTTCCGCCAGCTGCACTCGAAGACGCCGGGCCATCCGGAGGTGGGCGTCACGCCCGGCGTGGAGACCACCACGGGGCCGCTCGGACAGGGGCTCGCCAACGCGGTGGGCTTCGCGCTCGCCGAGAAGCTCCTCGCCGCGCAGTTCAACCGCCCCGGGCACGCCATCGTCGACCACCACACCTACGTCTTCGCGGGCGACGGCTGCCTCATGGAAGGCATCTCGCACGAGGCGTGCTCGCTCGCGGGCGTGCTGGGCCTGGGCAAGCTCGTCGTGCTCTACGACGACAACGGGATCTCGATAGACGGCAAGGTGGACGCGTGGTTCCACGACGACACGCCGAAGCGCTTCGAGGCCTACGGCTGGCACGTCGTGCGCGACGTCGACGGGCACGATCCGGACGCCATCGCCGCGGCCCTCGCGAAGGCGCGCGCGCAGGCGGCGAAGCCGAGCCTCGTCTGCTGCAAGACCGTGATCGGCAAGGGCGCGCCCACGCGCGCCGGCAGCGCCAAGGCGCACGGCGAGGCGCTGGGCGACGCGGAGATCGCCGCCACCCGCAAGGCGATCGGCTGGGAGCATCCGCCGTTCGAGATTCCCGAGGCGGTCTACCAGGCGTGGGATGCGCGCGAGGCGGGCCGCGCGCGCGAGGCCGAATGGAGCCGCCGCTTCGAGGCGTACGCGAAGGCCCATCCGGATCTCGCGCACGAGTTCCGGCGGCGCATGGCGGGAGAGCTTCCCGAGGGCTGGAGCGCCGCGGTGGAAGCGGCGATGGCGGGCGCCGTGGCCGGCGCGCAGACCGTGGCGACGCGCAAGGCCTCGCAGCTCGCGCTCGAGGCCCTCGGCCCGCTGCTGCCCGAGCTCGTCGGAGGCTCCGCGGACCTCACCGGCTCCAACCTCACGATGTGGAGCGGCTCCGAGCCCGTCACGGCGAGCCAGGCGGGCAACTACATCTACTTCGGCGTGCGCGAGTTCGGCATGGCCGCCATCGGCAACGGCCTCGCCCTGCACGGCGGCTTCATCCCGTACTCCGGCACGTTCCTCACGTTCTCCGACTACTCGCGCAACGCCCTGCGCATGGCCGCGCTCATGAAGGCGCGCAATATCTTCGTCTTCACCCACGATTCCATCGGGCTGGGCGAGGACGGGCCCACGCACCAGTCGGTGGAGCACGTCTCCGCGCTGCGGCTCATTCCCCACATGGACGTGTGGCGCCCCTGCGACACCGTGGAGACGATGGCGGCGTGGGCGCATGCGATCGAGCGGCGCGACGGCCCGACGTCCCTCGCGCTCTCGCGCCAGAACCTGCCGTTCGTGCCGCGCTCGGCCGCGCAGGTCGCCGCCATCCGGCGCGGCGGCTACGTGGTCTCGGAAGCGGAGGGCACGGCCAGGGCCGTCGTGATCGCCACCGGATCCGAGGTCGCGATCGCGCTCGCCGCGCAGAAGTCGCTCGCCGGGGAAGGCATCGCCGTGCGCGTGGTCTCCATGCCGTGCACGAGCGTCTTCGACCGGCAGGACGAGGCATGGCGGCGTTCGGTGCTCCCGCCCGGCGTGCCGCGCGTCTCCATCGAGGCCGGCGTCACGGATTTCTGGCGCAAGTACGTGGGGCTCGAGGGTGCCGCGATCGGCGTGGACCGCTTCGGCGAGTCGGCGCCCGCGGGCGAGGTCTACAAGTACCTGGGCGTGGACGCGGCGCACCTCGCGGCCGCGGTGCGGCAGGTTGTCGGCCGCTGAGCCGCGCGCGGCCGGCGGCGCGCTCGCCCCGCGCGTGACGGTGCGCGCGGCGCGCCTCGAGGACGCGCCCGCCATCGCCGGCGTGCATCGCGAGAGCTGGCGCACCACCTACGCCGGCATCCTCCCGCTCGACGTGATCGCGCGCGAGGCCGGCCGGCGCACCGAGTCGGCCTGGCGCCGGCGGCTCGCCGCCCCGATGCCGGAGACGGCGCAGTTCGTGGCGCAGGCCGGCGACGGCGTGATCGGCTTCGCCTCCTGCGGGCCCGCGCGGCATCGCCTGCAGGGCCTCGAATCCGAGATCTACGCGCTCTACGTCCTGCAGCCCTGGCAGCGCCAGGGCGCGGGCCGGGCGCTCGTGCGCGAGTGCGCCGCCCATTTCGTGCGCCACGGCCGCTTCGGCTTCTACCTCTGGGTGCTCAAGGCCAACCGCGCGCGGCTCTTCTACGAGCGCATGGGCGGCGAGGAGATCGGCGAAAAGCACGAGCGCCTCGGCCTGCACTCCTTCGCGGAACTCGCCTACGGCTGGCACGATCTGTCTCCTCTGATCGCCGCTTGACCGCGCGCAAGGGGCGACGCCCCCATGCGCTAAAATGAACGTTTCCCCGCGTCGAACTTCCCCCGGAGCCGCTCCATGACCGTCCGTGTCGCCATCAATGGTTACGGCCGCATCGGCCGCAACATCCTCCGCGCGCACTACGAGAGCAACAAGTCGCACGACCTCCAGATCGTCGCCATCAACGACCTGGGGCCGCCCGAGACCAACGCGCACCTCACCCGCTACGACACCGCCCACGGCAAGTTCCCGGGCAAGGTGGAGGTGAAGGGCGACTCCATGGTGGTGAACGGCGACGCGATCAAGGTGGTCGCCCAGCGCGACCCGGCCCAGCTGCCCTGGAAGGACCTGGGCGTGGACGTGGTCTACGAGTGCACCGGCTTCTTCACCTCGAAGGCCAAGGCCTCCGCGCACCTCACGGCGGGCGCGAAGAAGGTGATCATCTCGGCCCCCGGCGGCAAGGACGTGGACGCCACGGTGGTCTACGGCGTGAACGACAGGACGCTCAAGGCCTCGATGACCGTGATCTCGAACGCCTCCTGCACGACCAACTGCCTGGCGCCCCTGGTGAAGCCCCTGCACGAGGCGATCGGCGTGGTGAACGGGCTCATGACGACGGTGCACTCGTACACCAACGACCAAGTGCTCACCGACGTCTACCACGAGGACCTGCGCCGGGCGCGCGCCGCCGCGATGAACATGATCCCGACCAAGACGGGGGCGGCCGCCGCCGTGGGCCTCGTCATGCCGGAGCTCAACGGCAAGCTCGACGGCTACGCGATCCGCGTGCCCACCCTCAACGTCTCCCTCGTGGACCTCTCCTTCATCGCGGCGCGCGACACCACCGTGGACGACGTGAACGCGGTGATGAAGAAGGCGAGCGAGGAAGGCCCGCTGAAGGGCATCCTCGGCTACAACAAGGAGCCGCTCGTCTCCTCCGACTTCAACCACGACCCGCGCTCGTCGATCTTCGAGGCGACGCTCACGAAGGTTTCGGGGCGCCTGGTGAAGGTGTCGAGCTGGTACGACAACGAGTGGGGATTCTCCAACCGGATGCTCGACGTGACGCTTTCGTGGATGGCCGCGAAGTAGCGGGAGCCCGGCCATGAAGATCCTCCAGATGGCCGACCTCGAACTGGCCGGCAAGCGCGTCTTCATCCGCGCGGACCTGAACGTGCCGCAGGACGACGCGGGCGCGATCACCGACGACACGCGCATCCGCGCCTCGGTGCCCGGCATCCGGCTGGCACTCGGCAAGGGCGCGGCGGTGATGGTGACCTCCCACCTCGGCCGCCCGAAGGAAGGCGAGTTCTCGCAGGCCGATTCCCTGGCCCCCGTGGCGAAGCGCCTGGGCGAGCTGCTGGGCCGCGAGGTGCCGCTGGTGCGCGACTGGGTGAACGGCGTCTGCGTGAAGCCGGGCGACGTCGTGCTGCTCGAGAACTGCCGCTTCAACAAGGGCGAGAAGAAGGACGACGAGGGGCTCGCGCGCAAGATGGCGGCCCTGTGCGACGTCTACGCGAACGACGCCTTCGGCACCGCGCATCGCGCCGAGGCGACGACGCACGGCATCGCGAAATTCGCGCCCGTCGCGTGCGCGGGGCCGCTCCTCGCCGCGGAGCTGGAAGCGCTCGGTCGCGCGCTCGCCCATCCGAAGCGCCCGCTGGTGGCGATCGTCGCGGGCTCCAAGGTCTCCACCAAGCTCACGATCCTCAAGTCGCTCGCCGGGCGCGTCGACCAGCTGATCGTGGGCGGCGGCATCGCCAACACGTTCTTGCTCGCGGCGGGACTGCCGATCGGCAAGTCGCTCGCCGAGGCCGATCTCGCGAGCGAGGCGAAGGACATCATGGCGATGATGCAGGAGCGCGGCGCCGCGGTGCCGATTCCCGCCGACGTCGTGTGCGGCAAGCAGTTCGAGGCCGACACGCCCGCCACGGTGAAGGCCGCCGGGGACGTCGCCCCCGACGATGAGCTGGTCCACCCGCTGCGACAGCGACTTGAGGATGGTGAGCTTGGTCGAGACCTTGGAGCCGGCCACGATCGCGACGAGCGGCCGCTTCGGGCTCGACAACGCCTTGCCGAGCGCATCGAGCTCGGCCGCCATCAGCGGCCCGGCGCACGCAACCTTGGCGAAGCGGGCGATGCCGTGTGTG
>DASUXK010000475.1:0-2787 GCA_036377935.1 Usitatibacter sp. | reverse complement strand
ATCTGGGCGGGCGTGACCGTCGCGGGCCTCGTGCACCTTCCGGCGAGCTCGGTGCCGGCCGATGTCGCCTGGGGCGCGCTTCGCGCCGCGCCGATGCTGGTCGGCGGCCTGGGCCTCGCGCTGGTCGCGATGAGCCTCGCCCTCCAGTACGGCCTCGCGCGCATGCCCGCCACGCGCGCGATCGCGATCCTGCTCTTCGAGCTGGTCGTCGCCGCGCTCGCCGCCTGGCTCCTCGCCGGCGAGACCCTGCGCCCGCGCGACTGGATCGGCGGCTCCCTCATCGTCGCCGCCAGCATCGCCAGCGCGCTGATCAAAACCGGGGACAGACCACGATTTCCATAGGCAGAACCGCGGCGTTTCGCACTTTGGAAATCGTGGTCTGTCCCCGGTTTTTCGCCTGTCAGTGGCCGATGTGGCGGTCGAGGAACTTCGCGACGGCTTCGTAGAAGGTCTTCTGGTTGGCGGGGTCGCGGAAGCCGTGGCCCTCGCCGTCCATCACCATCCACTCGTACTTGGCGCCGGCGCTGTCGAGAGCGGCCTTCATGCGCGTGCCGTGCTCGAGGGGGACGCGCACGTCGGCGCCGCCGTAGGCCATCAGCACCGGCACCTTGATGCGGTCCGCGAGCTGGTCGGGCGAGGTGTCGTGCAGGCGCTTCGCATCCTTGTCCACGTCGCCCACGAGCTTCTTCGAGTCGTAGTCGAGGTAGTCGCTGTATGCGAAATCCGACCACGTGGCGGTGAGGAGCAGCGGGAGGTCCGTCACGCCGACGTAATCGACCGCGCACTTGTAGAGATCCGGATCCTTCGCCACACCCATCATCGCCGCATAGCCGCCGTAGCTCGCGCCGTAGATGCACACGCGCTTCGGATCGGCGATGCCCTGCGCGACGGCCCATTTCACGCCGTCGGTGATGTCGTCCTGCATGGCGAGGCCCCACTGGCCGAAGCTCGAGTGGTAGTGCTTCCAGCCGTAGCGGGTGGTGCCGCGATACTCCGGCTGCAGCACGGCGTAGCCGCGCGAGGCGAAGAACTGCACCTCGGGATCGAACCACCAGCTGTCGCCGTCGACCCAGGGGCCGCCGTGCACGTCCACGATGAGCGGCAGGTTCTTCCCGTCGCTGTCCTTCGGGATCGTGAGGTACGCCGGGATCTCGAGGCCGTCGCGCGCCGCGTAGCGCACCGGCTTCACCGGCGACATCCGCTTCGGGTCGATCCACGGCGAGGCGTCGGCGAGATATTCGATGCGTCCCTTCTTCACGTCGAAGAGGTAGTACGTGCTCGGGAGCCGGTCGGAGAAGGTGGTCACGACGAAGCGGGAGCGGTCGCGCGAGGCGGACAGGATGTTCACGGTGTCCGGGAAGGACTTGTCCACCGCGGCCTGCACGCGCGCGAGCCCGCCGTCGAAGAAGGCGACGCCGAGGCGATCGGCGTTGTAGCTCACGCCGACCACCTTGCCGTCGTAGTCGTACACGAGGTTCGAGAGGTCCACCTGCGGATGGCGCGCGACGATCTCGCCGAACTTGCGCGCCGCCGGGTCGTAGCGGTAGACGGCGGCCTTGTCCTGGCCGTCGTACGCCGAGACGTAGAGCGTCTTGCCGTCCTCGGCGAGCGCGAGCGGCGTCCAGCCCGGTTGCTGCGAGTCGAAGTCGTCGAGCTTCTGCCAGGGCGCGTCCGCGCCGGCGCGGTAGTAGATGCGGGTGCGCCCCTTGCCGCTCGCGACCATCGCGCGCGCGACGCCGTGGTCGTCGACGACCCAGGACTCCCTTTCCGCGCTGTCGGGCTTGTCGATCAGCAGGTTGGTGCGCCGTCCCGTGCGCGAGTCGATGCGCACCAGCTCGCCCATCTGGCGCCCGAGCCGGTCGAAGGTCATCTCCTGCGCGATGAAATCCTCGCCGTCGGCGGGCAGGAAGCGCACGATGCGCAGCCCGTGCCCGATCGTCGATATGCCGGCCACCAGCTTCTCGTCCAGGCCGTTGCCTTCGGCGAGCTGCTTCACCGCGCCGCCGTCGATGTCGATCGCGAAGAGTGCGCCGCCCTGGTAGTCGAACGAGCGGGTGGCGAGGCTGCCGGTCGCGAAGATCACGCGCTTGTTGTCGATCCAGCGAAACCACACCACGTCCTTGCCGTCGAAGCCCGTGAGCGCGTGCGCCTCCTTCGGCGGCACGTCCAGCACCACGAGGTTCTGCCGGCCGTTCACCGGCGAGAGCGCGGCGATGTGCTGACCGTCGGGCGAGATCAGCATCGACGCGTAGCGCGGCAGGCGGAAGAAATCCTCGATCGAGGTCGCCGCATGGGCCGCGGCCGGGACGAGGAGCGCGAGGAGGAATGCGAGGATCGAGGCGTTCTTCTTCATCGTGGATCTCCCTGGGGCGCCCGCGAGCTCAGCGCGTGCTCGATTCGGGCGGGAACGGCTCCAGCCGGACCTCGGGCAGCGGCTTCCAGCCCTTCTTCCGGTGCTCGGCGACGACCGTGGTGAAGATCCCGCCGCGCACGAAGAACCGCGCGGTGAGCCGCATGAACCGCGGCTTCGTCGCCCGCGCCAGGTCGTCGAGGATCTCGTTGGTCACCGCCTCGTGGAAGCGGCCCTTGTCCCTGAACGACCAGATGTAGAGCTTGAGGCTCTTCAGCTCCACGCACTTCCCGTCGGGGACGTAGTCGAGGAACAGGGTGGCGAAGTCGGGCTGCCCGGTCTTGGGGCACAGGCAGGTGAACTCCGGGATCTGCATGTGGATCACGAAATCCCGCTCCGGACGGGGGTTCGGGAAGGTCTCCAGTTTTTTGCTCGCC
>DASUXK010000474.1:0-2472 GCA_036377935.1 Usitatibacter sp. | reverse complement strand
CCGCCTCGAGGTAGCGCAGCTCGCGGCCCGAAGCCGCGCCCGCCGCATGCCACACCTGCGCCGCCTCGGCGTCGCCGCGCACCAGCTCCGCATGGGGATTGATGCGCCGCGCCGCTTCCGCGAACCGGCGCCACTCCCCGGCCGTGCAGTGCTCCGACCTCGCGAGCACGATCACGTCCGCGGCGGCGAGCTGCGCGCGCGCGGACGAGGCCGCGAGCGCGCCGGTTCCCACGGCCGCGTCGACCACCGTCGCGAGGCCGTGCAGCGGGAAGCGCTCGCGCAGCCGCGGGTCGCGGGTGAAATCCTCGAGCAGGGCACGCGGATGCGCGGCGCCCGCGAGCTCCACGGCGACGCGGTCGAACGGCGCGTTCGCGCGATGCCGTCCCGCGAGCGCCTCGAGCGAGGCGGCGAGCGCCTCCCGCGCGCCGCAGCAGGCGCAGCCGCCGGCGAGCGCGAGCGCCGCGGGGCTGGTGCCTCGCAGCAGCGGCGTATCGACGGACGCCTCGCCGAGCTCGTTCACCAGCACGGCCGCGGACGCGAACGCCGGCTCCGCCATCCAGCGCGCGAGGAGCGTCGTCTTGCCCGCGCCGAAGGCTCCGGCGACGAGCAGCACGGGCACGGCATCGCGCTCGTGGTCGGCCGCGAGCGACATCACGGCGCGGCCGCGACGCGCCGGCGATCCCGGGCTCGCATCACCACAGCGCTTCGCCGCGCGCCACGCGCTCGCTCATCTCCGCCTGGAACTCGGGCGGCCCGAAGCCGTAGCGCTCGCCCGCCTCTTCGTAGAAGAACGGGCGCCCGGTGCGCAGGCTGAAGTCGCGCATCCAGGCGAGGAGCCTCGCGTCGGGATCGCGCCCGGCCGAGCGCAGCACGTACGCGACGTGCCCGCGCCAGCGCATGGGGATCACCATGACGCCGATGCGATCGGGACGGAACTCCTCGGGGAACGGGCTTCCCTCCTGCAGCCATCCGCAGATGAAATCTCGGCACGGCTGCTGCGGGCGGCGCTCGTAGATGGTGCAGCAGTGGTCGCCGCGGAAGTGGCAGGGCACGCCGGGGCGCATCTCGTGGCCCTCGATCACGCCGACGACCCAGCCGTCGCAGCACGCGGTGCACTCGCCGCACTTGCGCCCGCGCGCCGCCGCGATCGGAACCACGGCGCCGTGACAGAGCTTGTATTTCCGGCCGCTGCCGCAGGGGCACGGATCGTTGCGACCGACAGCCATTCGATGCGTTGAATCGAGGGAACGCGAGGGAGCGTCCAGTATACTCGTCGCTCTTCCCGGAACCGCGTTCCTGCATCCAGAACCAGTGGCGGTCTACCTCGCCTGCCTGCTCTCGTTCCTCCAGGGGGTCGCCTTCCGCGGCGCCAAGATGCAGGTATCGCTGGATGCGCTCGGGCATGGCGCGAGCTCGTTCGAGGTCGGCGCGATCGGCGCGATGTTCCCGGTCTTCCCGCTGCTCCTCGCCGTGTACGCGGGCAAGGTGTCGGATCGCATCGGCGTGCGCGCGCCGATGATCGCGGGCGCGCTCGTCATGGCCGCGGGCATCGCGATCCCGCTCGCCTGGCCCGGCATCCCGGGCCTCTTCGCGTGCGCCGCGTTCGCGGGCCTGGGCCAGATCTTCTTCCACGTCTCGGTGCACAACCTCATCGGCGCGTTCGGCGACGGCGAGGCGCGCACGCGCAACTTCGCGACCTTCTCCCTCGGGCAATCGCTCTCCGCGTTCTTCGGCCCCGCGATCACCGGCTTCGCGATCGACGGCCTCGGATTCGCGCGCACCTCGATGCTGCTCGCGGCGATCGCGGCCTCCTCCGCGGTGATCCTCGCCGCGCGGCCCTCGATCGTGCCGCCCAGGAAGATCCACGCGCGCGAGGAGGCCTCGGGCGGATCGCTCGCGCTCTTCGCCATCCCGGCGCTGCGGCGCACGCTCATCATGAGCGGCGTGACGCTCACGGGGATCGAGCTCTTCTCGTTCTACTTCCCGGTGTACGGTCGCTCGATCGGGCTCACCGCCTCGGCGATCGGCCTCGTGATGTCGAGCTACGCGATCGCGGCCTTCATCGTGCGGCTCGGCATGCACGAGGCGGCGCGGCGGCTGGGGGAGATCGGCGTTCTCACGGCCTCGCTCTTCATGGCGGGCGCGACGTACCTCCTCGTGCCGCTGGTGTCCCACGCGATCCTGCTCGGGATGGTCGCGTTCCTGCTCGGCATCGGGTTGGGCTGCGCGCAGCCGCTCACGATCCTGCTCACGTACAACCACGCGCCGCGCGGCCGCTCGGGCGAGGCGCTGGGACTGCGCATCACGGTGAACAAGCTCACGCAGATCGCGGTGCCCGTGGTCTTCGGCGGGCTCGGTTCCGTCTTCGGCCTGCTGCCGGTATTTTGGGCGAACGGCGCGTTCCTGCTCGCGGGCGGTATCCTCTCGCTCGCCGAGCGCCGCCCCCGTCCGCGCCCGGTCATGATGAAAGAA
>DASUXK010000473.1:0-19733 GCA_036377935.1 Usitatibacter sp. | reverse complement strand
CGGTCGAGCAATCCGAATTCAACAACTCGGGGCTTTCCGTCGCCGTGGCCTCCGACCCGTCGGCCGTGCCGAAGGCTCCCGCGAACCCGCCGCCGCGCATCCAGGTCCCGGAGCAGGCGAGCGCGCCGGAGCAGGCCGTGGGCGGCGCCACCCCGGGTACGCCCAACGGCTGACCGCCGGCCCGCGATGGCGTACGTGCGCGAGCGCGATCGCCGGCGGCCCGCGCCGCTCGGCTTCGAGTGTCCCTACGTGGAAAGCGAGCCGAACCCCGACCGCGTGCATCGCGAGGGCACCACGCCGGGCGGATGCGCGCCCGTCGATCCGCGCGTGCGGCCCGTGCGTGCGCGACGCCCATCGCGCCGCGCGCCGCCGCGGTGAAGCGGCGCTCCCGCCCGCGGCGGCCGCGCTACGCGCCGCGGCCGCGGGCGGCGGCTCGCTTCAGTGCGAGCTGCGCTGCTCGGATGGCCGCGCGGGGGAACGCCGGCCGCGCATCGGCGTGCCCGCGCCCTCCTCGTCCTCGCCCGGCACGGGAAGGTCCAGCTCCTCGGTGAGCTCCGCCTTGCGCGCGTGCATCTCCTGGCCGAGCTCGTCGAGCTCGTCCTGCTCGTCCGCGACCTTCGTGAAGACCTCGTTCTCCTCCTCGCGCACGTGGTGCCGCACGTATTCGCCGAGCACCTTCACGCGCGCGTCGAACGTCTCGTCGAGGTTGTCGGAGCCCTCGATCTGCGCGATGAGGTCCTTCGCGCTCGCGTGCTCGACGAGCGCCTCGTCGATGAGGTCGGTGTCCTCCGGATCGAGGTTCTCGCGCAGCCACGGATAGAAGATCTCCTCCTCGAGCCGCGTGTGCGCCGTGAGCTCCTTGCAGATGCGTTGCGCGAGGGCGCGACGCGACTCGTCGCCGTCCTCCTTCGCGTCTTCGTAGCGGTCGAAAAGCGCCTCGACCTTGCGGTGGTCGCTCTCGAGCAGCTCGAGCGCGAGGGGTAGCGATGCGGCGGATTTGTTGGACTTGGCCATGGAAGCTCCTTCGCGATGGGGGGTGGGTGTGCGCAACCGGCGGCGAGGCGCGCCCCGCCGCATGGCTTGCGATGGACCGCGGCGGCGGTCGTTTCGTTCGCGGGATTGGCACGCGTCGTGCTGCTCGCCATTCATGTCCCCACAGAGGAGATGGCACCCTTGAACGTTTCGCTGAGACCTTACGCGGCGGCCGCTTGCGCGGCGGCCGCGCTCGTCCTCACGGCTTGCGATCGTCCGGTCCTGCCGGCGCCCGCCGAGGCGCCGGCGCCGAAGCCGAATCCCGCGAACGCCGCGAAGCCCGCGCCGGCGGATACGGCGGATACGGCGGAGCGCGCGAGCGCCGAGCCGCCGCTCGTCGAGCTTCCCGCCGGACCGCCTTCCGACGCGCAGATCACCGCGCGCGCCACGCAGGCGCTGCGAGCCGATCCCGCGCTCGCGGGCACCGACCTGTCCGTCACGACGACGCACGGGGTGGTGAGCGTCACCGGCACGGTGCGTTCTCCCGAGCAGGTGGCCATCGCGGAGAAGCGCGCGCAATCGCCTACGGGCGTCATGCGCGTCGAGACGCACGTCTCGGTGACGCCGGGCTAGGATCGGCATGGCGAACGCGCAACCGTCGGGTCACGATGCCGCCGCGCCGATGGCGCCCGCGCGTCCCGCGCGCGCGCGCGCGCATCGCGCGCCGGCGGGACCCGGCGCCCTCGTGATGTCGAGCCGCGGGCTCGCGGGCGATCGCATCGTGGATCGCCGCGGCGAGGAGCTGGGCCTGCTCGAGCACATCATGATCGACGTCGCGAGCGGATGCGTCGCCTACGGCGTGCTCGCGCGCGGCGGCGTGTTCGGGCTGGGCGCGACGCTCTTCGCGATTCCCTGGGAGGCGCTCACGCTCGATGCGGCGCGCCAGTGCTTCGTGCTCGGCGTCGAGCGCGAGCGCCTCGATCGCGCGCGCGGCTTCGACCGCGATCGCTGGCCCGCGATGGCCGATCCGGCCTGGGCCGCCGAGGTCCACGCGCACTACGGCCGCGCGCCGTACTGGGCGCAACCGCGCGAGCGCTGACGCCCTCGCCTTCGCCCCGCGCACGGCCTTCGCGCCGCTCGCGCGGGCGCGCTCGCTGCCCGTCCCACGACCTGTAGGACTCGGCCGACAGCCTTCCGCTGCGCGCGAGTTCACCATGGAAAAAACTTCGCGTCGCCTCGCGTCATCCTTTCTCCGGGCGCACCCCGGATTACTGGCCGGAGCCAACGATCCATGTCACATGTCCTCATCGTCGACGACGATGCCAACACGCGCGAGGCCCTCGCGGCGATCGCGGCGGCGGAAGGATTCACCACGGCGTGCGCGGGAAGCGTCGCCGAGGCGCGCATCCAGCTCGTGCGCCAGCGCCCCGACGTGGTCCTCATGGACCTGCGGCTTCCCGACGGCAGCGGGATGGACCTCTTCGAGGATCTCGAGGACCGGTCGTCCATCGAGACGATCCTCATCACCGGGCATGCGAGCGTGGAAAGCGCGGTGGAGGCGCTGCGCCTGGGCGCCTCCGACTACCTCACGAAGCCCGTGAACCTGCAGCGCCTGAAGGCCGTGCTCTCGCGCGTGCCGAAGAGCGGGGAGCTGCGCGCGGAGATCGGCGCGCTTCGCGACGAGCTGCGCCGGCTCGGCCGCTTCGGCCGCCTCGTCGGCCGCTCGCAGCCCATGCAGGACGTCTACGACAAGATCGCGCGCGTGGCGCCGACCGAGGCGACGGTCCTGCTGCTGGGCGAGAGCGGCACGGGCAAGGAGATCGTCGCGCGAACCATCCACGAGCTCTCGCGCCGGCGCAAGCACGCCTTCCTCGCGATCAATTGCGGCGCGATCTCGCCCACCCTCATCGAGAACGAGATGTTCGGCCACGAGCGCGGCAGCTACACGGGCGCGGACCGGCAGCACAAGGGCTACTTCGAGCAGGCCGACGGCGGCACCCTCTTCCTCGACGAGATCACCGAGATGCCGCTCGAGCTGCAGGTGCGGCTGCTGCGCGTGCTCGAGACCGGCTCCTTCATGCGCATCGGCACCTCGAAGTCGGTCGAGACGGACGTGCGCATCATCGCGTCCACGAACCGCGACCCGCGCGAGGCGGTGCGCTCGGGCAGGCTGCGCGAGGACCTCTACCACCGCCTGAACGTGTTTCCGCTGGAGATGCCGCCGCTGCGCGCGCGCGGCGACGACGTGGAGCTCATCGCGACCCATTTCCTCGAGGAGCTCAACGAAGCGTGCGGGACGCGCAAGAAGTTCGCGCCCGGCGCGATCGCGCGCATGAAGCAGTCCCCCTGGCCCGGCAACGTCCGGGAATTGAAAAACTACATTCATAGGGTGTTCATCATGGCCGGAGACCAAGGACTCGAAGGACCCACTCTCGAAGCGGAAGCCGCGCCGATGCGCTCGATCGCGTCCGCGTCGTCCACGCCGGCGATCACCGTGCCGCTCGGCACGCCGCTGTCGGTGGCCGCGCGCGAGCTGATCCTGTCGACGCTGCAGCACTGCAACGGCGAGCGCAAGCGCACGGCGGAGATGCTGGGCATCTGCACGAAGACCCTGTACAACCGCCTGCGCGAGTACGGCATTCGCGAGGACCACAACCGCTCCGGCATGGGCGACGCCTCGCGCGCCTCATGACCCCGGGGCCCGCGCAGGCGCCCGCGCCCCCGCGCGGCGCGCGCGCGCGGGGCAGCGCCGCCGAGCACTTCCGGCTGATGGCCGACTGTGCTCCGGTGATGATCTGGGTGGCCGGGCCGGACGGGCGCAGCGTCTACTTCAACCGGCCCTGGCTCGACTTCACCGGCCGGCCGCTCGAGGCCGAGCTCGGGCACGGCTGGCGCGACGGCCTGCATCCCGAGGACGCGCCCCGCTGCATCGCGGCGTACGAGCGCGCCTTCGAGCGGCGCGAGCCCTTCGAGGTCGAGTACCGGCTGCGCCGCCACGACGGCGAGTACCGCTGGCTCCTCGACAAGGGCGTGCCGCTCGTCACGGGCGGGGCGCTGGGCGGCGTCGTGGGCTCGTGCCTGGACATCACCGACCGGATGCGCGCCGAGCAGGAGGCGCGCAAGCGCGAGGAGGACTTCAAGACCCTCGCCGAGAGCATCCCCGACGTCATCGCGCGCCTCGACCGGGACCTGCGCTACCTCTACGTGAACCGCGCGGCCGAGCACGCCTTCGGCCGGCGCCCCGACGAGCTCATCGGGCGGCGCTGCGGCGAGGCGGGAATGCCGTCGCACGTGGTCGGTCCGCTGCGCGAGGCGGCGCGCCGCGCGTTCGAGACGCACGAGGAGCAGCGCTTCCATTTCGAGGAGGGCCGCGAGCCGCGGCGCCATTTCGCCGGCCGCGTGATCCCCGAGGCGGTCGGCGAGGGCCGCGCCGAGGCGGTGCTCGTGATCGTCTACGACGAGACGGCGCGCGCGCGCGAGGACGAGCGGCGCGCCGAGCTCCTCGAGCGCGAGAGGAACGCGCGCGCCCACGCGGAATCGGCGACGCTCGCGCGCGACCAGTTCCTCGCCATCGTCTCCCACGAGCTGCGCTCGCCGCTGAACGGCATCAAGAGCTGGACGCACGTGCTGCAGAACCTGCTGCGCGACGCCGAGCCCTCGGTGCGCCGCGCGCTCGCCGGCATCATGATCGGCGTCGACCACCAGGTGCGGCTCATCGACGATCTCCTCGACGTGACGCGCGCGATGAGCGGCAACCTCGGGCTCGTGAAGCAGCCGATGCCGCTGCTGCCCGTGCTCGCCGACGCGGTGGAGAGCCTGCGCGCGATGGCGCTCGAGAAGGAGCTGCGCATCGTCACCGACTACGCGATGGGCGATCGCGAGATCCACGGCGACCCGGATCGCGTGCGCCAGATCTTCGTGAACCTCGTCACCAACGCGGTGAAGTTCACGCGGCCCGGCGGCACGGTGTGGGTGTCCGCGCGGCCCGAGGGCCCCATGGCGCGCATCGAGGTGCGTGACAACGGCGCGGGCATCCCGCCGGAATTCCTGCCCTATCTCTTCGATCCCTTCCGGCAGGCCGACCAGGCGTCGTCGAGCCGCAGCCAGGAAGGCCTCGGCCTCGGCCTCGCGCTGGTGCAGCGGCTCACGGAGCTGCACGGCGGCTACGTGACCTGCGAGAGCGACGGCGTCGACCGCGGCGCCACGTTCCGGGTCTACCTCCCGCTGCGCCGAGACTCCGGCACGCGCGGCGCCGTGGGAACCCAGGCGAGCGCCGCGAGCGCCCTGCCCTCGCTCGCCGGGATCCGCGTGCTGCTGATCGACGACCAGCGCGAGGCGCGCGAGTCCGTCGCGGCGCTCCTCGCGCAGGCCGGCGCCGCCGTGAAGGTCGCCGCCTCGGGCCAGGAGGCGCTCGCCCATCTCGCCCTCGGCGAGAGCCACGAATCTCCGGACGTGGTGCTGTGCGACATCGCGATGCCCGAGGAGGACGGCTACGCGACGTTGAAGCGCATCCGCCGCTGGGAGGCGGGCCACCCCGCGCGCGGCCGCCGCCCGGCCATCGCCCTCTCGGCCTTCACGCAGCGCGAGGATCGCATCCGCGCGCTCTCCGAAGGCTTCCAGATGCACCTCACCAAGCCGGTGGCCCCGGCGGAGCTGGTCACCGTCATCGCGAGCGTCGCCCACGGCGTGCGGCTGTAGGCGGCACGGATGTTGCGGGGCGGGAGGAGTCCGGCGCGCACCTCGCGCGCCCCCTCCGAGGAGACCAGCATGCAGAACCCCGATACCCGCAAGTCCTCCAATCCCAATACGCGCGACCAGGAGCACAACCGCCAGGCGGAGACGCCGAAGCGGCCCCGGCCCGAAGGGCCCGACGAAGCGAAGGGCGTCGAGGACGCGCGCGACAAATCCACCCGCACCGGCGATCGGTAGCGGGCCGGCAACCGTTTCCACCCACGCAGGTCACGCAAGCTCACGAAGGAGGCGTTCATGAAATCGACCCAGGCTCCCCGCAACGAAGGCGCGCGCATCGTCGGCGGCGAAGGCGACACGAGCGGACCCGGCCCCGAGGTGATGGCGGCCGACACGCTCGAGGGCGACAAGGTGTTGAACCGCCAGGGGGAAGACCTCGGCACGATCGAGGACATCATGATCGACGTGCAGCGTGGGCGCGTCGCCTACGCGGTCATGTCGTGCGGCGGCTTCCTCGGGATGGGCGACAAGCTCTTCGCGATCCCGTGGAACGCCCTCACCCTCGACGCGAACCGCCACTGCTTCGTGCTCGACGCCGACCGCGCGCGCTTCGAGAAGGCGCCGGGCTTCGACAAGGACCACTGGCCCTCGATGGCCGACAACTCGTGGGCGAACCAGGTGCACGACTTCTACGGCGTGCGGCCGTACTGGTCCGAGGGCGCCCGATTGATGTGAAGCGACGAAAGGATGCAACGATGAGCAACACCACCCCCCTGGCCGGGCTCACGGCGATCGCCGCGGCGCGGATCGCGGGACGCGGCCACGTGTTCCCCATGGCCTAGCGAGGGGCACGCCCGACCGCCGGGGGGCGGCATCGCCCAGGTGCCGCCCTTTCGGCATGCGCGGAGAGCCGCGAGGACGAACGAGCCATGAGCCGCAGCCGATCGAAGACCGACGAGCCCATCCGCTACGCGGTCGTGGGCCAGGGCTACATCGCCCAGGCCGCCGTGCTGCCCGCATTCGCGCATGCGCGGCGCAACTCGCGCCTGGCCGCCCTCGTCTCGGGCGATCCCGCGAAGCGCAAGGCGCTTTCGCGCCGCTACGACGTGCCGGCGTATTCGTACCGGCAATTCGAGGACGCGCTCGACGAGGCGCGCATCGACGCGGTCTACATCGCGCTGCCCAACGACCAGCATCGCGAATGGACGATGCGCTCGGCGCGCCTCGGCCGGCACGTGCTGTGCGAGAAGCCGCTCGCCGTGACCGCGCGCGACTGCCGGGCGATGATCGCCGTGTGCCGCCGCGCGGGCGTGAAGCTCATGACGGCGTACCGCCTGCACTTCGAGCGCGCGACCCTGCGCGCGATCGAGGCGGTGAGGCGCGGCGAGCTCGGCCGGGCGAAGCTCTTCGTCTCCTCGTTCACCAACGACGTGAAGCCGCCCAACATCCGGCTCGAAGCCGACCAGGGCGGGGGCACGTTCTACGACATCGGCATCTATTGCATCAACGCGGCGCGCCACCTCTTCGAGGCGGAGCCCGAGGAGGTCTTCGCCATGGCGACCGCGCCGAAGAAGGGCGCCTCCGTCGAGGAGTCGGCCACGGCGATGCTGCGCTTTCCCGGCGACCGGCTCGCCGCCTTCTGCCTGAGCTTCGGCACCGACAAGACCTCGGAATACCGGGTGGTGGGCACTCGCGGGTCGCTGCGCGTCGAGCCGGGCTACGAGCTCGCGAAGGGCCTCGCCCACCACTACAGGCACGGCGGGAGCGAAACCGCCGTGGGCTACGGCAAGCGCGACCAGTTCGCGCCCGAGCTGCTGTATTTCTCCGATTGCATCCTCGAGGATCGCGACCCGCAACCCTCGGGCGAGGAAGGCCTCGCCGACGTGCGCGTCATCGAGGCGCTGTACCGGTCGGCGCGCACCGGGCGGGCCGTGAAGCTCGCGCCGCGCCGCATGCGCACCCAGCCCTCGCCCCGCAACGAGAAGACGCGCCCGCCCGTGCCGCGCATGCCGCGGCTCGTGCACGCCACGCCGCCGGGCGGGGGCTGAACGCCCGCGAATCCACACCACAACGATCACAACGACACGACGAAAGGAAGACCCCATGCCCCGCGAACTCTGGAAAGGCGCGATCCGCTTCGGCCTCGTGCACATCCCCGTCTCGCTCTACCCCGCGCAGCAGGGCGACGAGCTCGACTTCACCATGCTCGACCGCCGCGACCTGCAGCCGGTGGGATACAAGCGCTACAACAAGTCGACCGGCGACGAGGTGCCCTACGACCAGATCGTGAAGGGCTACGAGTACGAAGAGGGCCGCTACGTGACGCTCGAGAAGGAGGACTTCAAGCGCGCCAACGTCGAGGCCTCGCAGACCATCGACATCATCGGCTTCGTGGACGGGGGCGACATCCCGCCCTACTACTACGAGTCGCCCTACTACACCGGCCCCGCCAAGCACGGCGAGAAGGGGTACGCGCTGCTGCGCGAGACGCTCGTGCGCACCGGCAAGGTCGCGATCGCCAACGTGGTGATCCGCACGCGCCAGCACCTCGCCATGCTCTACCCGCGCGAGGACCACCTCATCCTCAACACGCTGCGCTACCAGGACGAGCTGCGCCCCGCCGCGGACATCGACGTGCCGGAGAGCCTCGCGCAGGCGAAGGTGCAGCCCAACGAGATCAAGATGGCCGAGCGCCTGATCGGCGACATGACGATCGAATGGGACCCGTCCAAGTACCACGACACTTACCGCGACGACATCCTCAGGATGATCGAGGAGAAGGCGCACGGCAACCTGAAGGAGGTGCCCAAGGCGAAGCGCGCGCGCGAGGCCGAGGTCATCGACTTCGCCACGCTCCTCGAGAAGAGCCTCGCTGCGCGCAAGCGCGGGGCCGCGGCGAACGACGAGGAAGCGGAGGAGACGCCACGCCGCACTCCGCGCAAGCGCCCCGCCGCCAAGGCGCGTCGCAAGAGCTCGGGCTCCCGCGGCGCCACGCATCACCGGCGCGCGGCGTGAGGCGATCCCGGGGGACGCACGAATGAGAGCATGGCTCGGTCTCGCGCTCGCGGCCTTCATCGCCTACTGCTTCGCGCAGCCTTCCGGCGAGAGCGAGGGCGACGGCCCGCGCGCCTCGCGCGGCGACGGCCGGGCGCACGCCCCACGCCGGCCGCCGCCCTTGCCGCACGTGCACGCGGGCGATCCGTCGGTGCGCCATTGAGCGATGGCGGCCCGCGCGGCGGCGGCCGTCACCATCGCCGGGGTGCGCGTCACGCATCCCGAGCGAGTGCTGTTCGACGAGCTGGGTCTCACCAAGGAGGCCCTCGCGCGCTACTACGACGAGGTCTCGGAATGGTTGCTCCCGGAGCTGCACGACCGGCCCCTGTCCCTCGTGCGCTGCCCGCAGGGACCGGGCGAGGGCTGCTTCTACCAGAAGCACATCGACGCGGCCTGGTCCCCGCACATCGGGCGGGTGACGATTCCGCAATCGGACGGCGAAGGCGTGTACGCGGTGGCGAACAGCGCGGCGGCCGTCGTGGGCCTGGTGCAGAAGGGCGTGATCGAGCTGCACGTGTGGGGCGCCACGACGCGCGACCTCGCCGAGCCCGATCGCCTGGTGCTCGACCTCGATCCGGACCCGGCGGTGCCGTGGCGCGAGGTGATGGCCGCCGCGCGCCTCGTGCGCGAGCGGCTGCAGGACCTGGGCCTGCAGTCCTTCGCCAAGACGAGCGGCGGCAAGGGCCTGCACGTCGCCGTGCCGCTCGCGCCGCGCCACGCGTGGGAGGAGGTGAAGGCCTTCTCGCGCGCGATCGCCGAGTCGCTCGCCGCCGAGGCGCCGCAGCGCTTCACCGCGCGCATGGCCAAGCGCGAGCGCACGCGCCGCATCTTCATCGACTACCTGCGCAACGCCCCGGGCGCGACCACGGTGGCCGCCTACTCGGTGCGCGCACGGGCCGGCGCGCCCGTCTCCACGCCGCTGCACTGGGACGAGGTGGGCGGGCGCATGCGGCCGGCGAGCTTCCACGTCGGCAACGTCGTGCGCCGCCTCCAGGGCCTGCATTCCGATCCCTGGAAGACTTTCCGCCGCTCGCCGCAGACCATTTCCGCCGCCATGAAACGAAAGATGGGAATCGAGCCATGACCGAACGCCGCGCGCACATGCCCACCCCCGAGCCGAACGAATCGCCGGTGGATACGCCCACGCCCCCGCAGCCGCAGCAGCCGCCGCCCAGGCCTCCGGACCAGACGCCGCCGGTCGAGGAGCCCAAGCCGCCGCCGCCCGTGAAGGACCCGCCGCCCGACCAGACGCCGAACCCGCCGCGCTACGGCTTCGGGTTGCCCACCATGCGCTCGGGACGGACCCAGTCGTCGTATTGCTCGGCGCTCACGTAGCCCAGCGCGATCGCCGCCTCGCGCAGCCCCGTGCGCTCGCGATGCGCCTTCTTCGCGATCTCGGCGGCGCGGTCGTAGCCGATGCGCGGGGCGAGCGCGGTGACGAGCATGAGCGAGCCGTGCACGAGCGAGGCGATGCGCTCGCGGTCGGGCTCGATGCCGCGCGCGCAATGCTCCTCGAAGCTCGCCATGCCGTCGGCGAGCAGCCGCACGCTCTGCAGGAAGGCGTTGGCGATCACCGGCTTGAAGACGTTCAGCTCGAGGTGGCCCTGCGCCCCGCCGAAGTTGATCGCGACGTCGTTGCCCATCACCTGGCACGCCGCCATGGTGAGCGCCTCGCACTGCGTGGGGTTCACCTTGCCCGGCATGATCGAGCTGCCCGGCTCGTTCTCGGGGATGGTGATCTCGCCGATGCCGCAGCGCGGGCCGCTCGCGAGCAGCCGCACGTCGTTCGCGATCTTCATGAGCGAGGCGGCGAGCCCCTTGAGCACGCCGTGCGCGTTCACCATCGCGTCGTGGGTGGCGAGCGCCTCGAACTTGTTGGGCGCGGTGACGAAGGGGCAGCCGGTGAGGCGCGAGAGCTCCTCGGCGACGCGCCGGCCGAGCTCGGGGTGCGCGTTGAGCCCGGTGCCCACCGCGGTGCCGCCGAGCGCGAGCTCGGAGAGGTGCGGCAGCGCGTCCTCGATGTGGCGGCGCGCGTGGTCGAGCTGCGCGACGTAGCCGGAGAACTCCTGCCCGAGGGTGAGCGGCGTGGCGTCCTGCAGGTGGGTGCGGCCGATCTTCACGATGTCGCGGAACGCCTCGGCGCGGCCGGCGAGCGTCTCGCGCAGCCTGGCGAGCGCGGGCAGGAGGTGCTGGCGGATCGCGACCGCCGCGGCCACGTGCATCGCGGTGGGGAACACGTCGTTCGACGACTGCCCGCGGTTCACGTCGTCGTTGGGATGCACCTTGCGGCCCTCGCCGCGCGCCCCGCCCAGGAGCTCGCTCGCGCGGTTCGCGAGCACCTCGTTCATGTTCATGTTGGTCTGCGTGCCCGATCCCGTCTGCCACACCACGAGCGGGAACTCGTCGGGCCAGCGGCCGGCGAGCACCTCGTCGGCGGCCGACTGGATGGCGCGGGCCTTTTCCGCTGTTAGCGCACCGAGGGCTTCGTTCACCGTCGCGCACGCGCGCTTCACCCACGCGAGCGCCCGGAGGAGCTCGGCGGGCATGCGCTCGCCGGAGATCCGGAAGTTCTCGAGGGAGCGCTGCGTCTGGGCGCCCCACAGCCGGTCGGCCGGCACTTCGATGGGGCCGAAGGTGTCTTTCTCGATGCGTATGTCGCCCATGGGAGCCTCCCTGCCGAACGGTGGTTCTTCGATTTTCCCGCATAATCCGCGGCAATGGCCGCGTCCGACATCCAACCCAAGGAGCAATTCCCGATGAAGAAAGCAGTCGCGGTCGCCGCCCTCGTGCTGGCGGCCTCCGCCCTCCCCGCCTCCGCCCAGCAGCTCAAGCCCGAGGCGCAGATCCACCTGCGCCAGTCGACCATGGCGCTGCTCGGCTACAACTTCGGCATCCTCTCGGCGATGGCGCAGGGCAAGCGCCCCTACGACAAGGCCGAGGCCGAGCGCGCGGCCGGGATCATTCCGCACCTCGCGGCGCTCCCGGGGCGCTTCTTCGGCGAGGGCACCGACAAGGGCGGCGACACCAAGGCGATGCCCGAGATCTGGTTCAAGATGGACGACTTCAAGAAGAAGCTCGAGAACATGCAGCACGAGGTGGCGAAGCTTCCTGCCGCCGCGGTCGATCTCGACTCCCTGAAGAAGGAGGTCGCCGCCACCGGGAAGACCTGCAAGTCCTGCCACGACGACTACAAGTCGAAGTGACGCGGGCGACGTCGCGCATCCGGGTCTGGGACCTCCCGACCCGGATCTTCCACTGGAGCCTCGCCGCGCTCGTCGTGTTCTCGTTCGCGACGGGCAAGGTGGGCGCCGACTGGATGCAGTGGCACCTGAGGAGCGGATACGCGATCCTCGCCCTCGTCCTCTTCCGCCTGGCGTGGGGCTTCGTGGGCAGCGAGAGCGCGCGCTTCGCGAGCTTCCTGCGCGGGCCGCGCGCCGCATTCGCCTACGCGCGCGAGACGCTCGCCGGCCGCCATCCCTTCGTCCCCGGCCACAATCCGCTCGGCGGCTGGATGGTCGTCGCGATGCTCCTCGCCGTGGCGTTCCAGGCGGCGACCGGGCTCTTCTCCGACGACGAGATCGCGACGCAAGGCCCGCTCGCGGTGAAGGTCTCGGAGGCGACGGTGAGCCGCATGAGCGGCTGGCACGCGGCGAACGAGTGGGTGATCGTGGCACTCGTCGCGCTGCACGTCGTCGCCATCGCCGTCTATCGCTGGAGGTGGAACGCGCGGCTCGTGGGCCCGATGGTGCATGGCGCGATGCCATCGCCCCCGGGCGCGCGCGAGCCTCGACGTGCACCCGCATGGGCCGCGCTCGTCGTGCTCGCGGCGTGCGCGGCGCTCGTGTACGTCCTCGTGGAGATCGTGCCGGTGCGATAATGGCGCGATGAAAGCCGCCCTCGCCCGCATCCTCGCGGTCCTCCTCGCCGCCTTCGCGACCGCCGCATACGCGCAGCCGTATCCCTCGAAGCCCATCCACTTCGTCGTGCCGTACCCGGCCGGCGGCCCGCTGGATACCGTCGCGCGGCTCCTCGGGCAGAAGGTCTCGGAAAGCGTCCACCAGCCGGTGGTGGTCGAGAACAAGCCGGGCGCCGGCGGCAACATCGGCGCCGACTACGTCGCCAAGGCCGCGCCCGACGGCTACACCATCCTCATGGGCGCGGTCGCGACCCACGCGATCAACCCGACGCTCTACCGCAACATCCCGTACGACCCGGTGAAGGACTTCGCGCCCGTGACCGAGGTCGCGTGGACGCCGAACGTGCTCGTGGTGAACCCCTCGCTTCCCGTCTCGAACGTGAAGGAGTTCATCGCATACGCGAAGGCGCACCCCGGTGAGCTCAACTTCGGCTCGGGCAGCACGGGCAGCGCCGGCCACCTCGCGGGCGAGCTCTTCAAGACGATGGCGGGCGTGCAGATGGTGCACGTACCCTACAAGGGCGCCGGCCCTGCGATGCAGGACCTCATCGGCGGCCAGATCCAGTTGATGTTCGACAACCTCGCCTCCTCGCTCGGGCAGGTCCGCGCCGGCAAGGTGCGCGCGCTCGCGGTGACCACCGCGAAGCGCTCGACGCTCGCGCCGGACCTTCCGACCATCGCCGAGAGCGGGCTTCCGGGCTTCGACATCAGCACCTGGTTCGGCATCTTCGCGCCGGGCGGCACGCCGCAGCCCGTCGTGCAGCGGCTGCACGACGCGTTCGTGGCCGCGCTGCACGCGCCGGACGTGCAGGCCACGATGAAGAAGATGGGCGCGGAGCCGGTGGGCAATACGCCGGAGGAGTTCGCGGCCTACATCCGCGCCGAAGCGCGCAAGTACGCGAAGGTGATCGAGGCCTCCGGGGCCAAGGTCGACTGACGATGGTCCGGCGCATCGCGTGGGCAAGCGCGATCGCCGGCTCGGTGATCCTCGCCGCGCTCACCGCGGCGCTGTTTTCATCGGGAAGCCACATCCGCATCCCGGCGATCACCGGGCTCGTCACGTTCTGCGCGATCGTCCTGTCCTACCTCGGCGGGATCGAGAGCGGGCTCGCGCTGCGCGGAGACACGGGCTCGGAGGCGACGCGCGCCGCGGCGCTCGTGCTGGGGATCGTCCCTTCGCTCGCCGCCTGGGGCGTGCTGTGGCTTCCCTCGCCGCACTGGCAGGTGGGCGCCTCGCTGGCGCTCTTCGTAGCCGTGTGGGCTGCCGAGCTGTGGCTCGCGCGGCACGGCCTGGTCCCCGCGTGGTTCGTCGACATGCGCACGGCGGTCACCGCCGCGGCCGTCGCGATCCTCGCGCTCGCGTGGTGGCTGCTCTGAGCTAGCGGCCGCGCGCCTTCCCGCCCGGCGTCACGTAGCGGCGCAGCCACGCGAAGAACTCCCGGTACCAGAGCCGCGAGTTCTGCGGCTTGAGGATCCAGTGGTTCTCGTCGGGAAAGAACACCATGCGCGCCGGCACGCCCTTCGCCTTCAGCGTGTTGTAGTAGGCGATGCCCTGCGCATCCGGCACGCGGTAGTCGAGCTGGCCGTGGATCACGAGGGTCGGCGTCTTCATGCGGCGCGCCCGCACGCGCGGGTTCTGCGCGTCGATCTTCGCCGGGTTCTCCCAGTAGAAGGCGCCCAGCTCGCGGGCATGGTCGTAATAGACGTCGTCGGCGAACATCGACACCCAGTCGAAGCAGCCGGCGTGGCAGACGTACGCCTTGTAGCGGTCCACGTGCCCGTTCATCCACGCCACCATGTAGCCGCCGTAGCTCCCGCCCGCCGCGACGAGGCGCTCGCGATCGATATAGCCCTGGCGCAGCATGAAGTCGGTGGCCTTCTCGATGTCCACCAGCTCGCGCTTGCCCCACTCGCCGTCGATGCATTCGGTGAACGCGCGGCCGAAGGAGCTCGAGCCGTGGTAGTTCACGCACGCGACGACGTAGCCCTGCGCGGCGAACACGTGGGTGTTCCAGCGGAAGTGGAACGTATCCGCCGCGATCGAATGCGGCCCGCCGTGGATGTTGTGCAGCAGCGGCCACTTCTTCTTCGGGTCGAAATCCGGCGGATAGACGACCCACATCTGGACCTGGTCGCCGTCCCAGCCCTCGAACTCGAACTCGCGCACGGGGCCGAGCTTCACGTCTTCGAGGACGCCCTGGTTGAAGCGGTCGATGCGCCGCTCCGCTTCATCGGGCGCCGCGCGGAAGACCTCGGGCGGCGTGCTCATGGTGTTGCGCACGAAGGCGATCGCCTCGCCCGCCACGTCGAAGTCGGCGACCACGCCGCCCTCGGCGACCACCTTCGGCTCGCGCTCGCCGAGCGTCCAGCGGAAAAGATGCTGGCGCGCGCGGTCCTCGGCCTGGAAGAAGAGCGCCGTGCAATCCGCGCTCCAGGCGAGCGGCGCGTGGATGCTGCGATCCCAGCGCGTGCGCGCGAGCTCCACGCCGCCGCGCGCGCGATCGATGAACGCGAGCCGGTGCGGCGCGGCGAGGTTGCGGCGCAGGTCCTGCGCGAGGAGCGCGATGCGCTTGCCGTCCGGCGAGTAGGCCGGGCTCTCGTGGTTGAGCGGCGAGCGGGACGTGAGGGTGCGATAGCGGCCCGTGCGCAGGTCGAGCGCCACGATCTGGTGGTCGTCGCCGAAGCGCTTGTCCTCCTGCGGGTCGAAGGTGAACGCGATCTCGCGCCCGTCCGGAGCGATGTCGTAGTGGTGCGCTTCGGGGTCGGCGCGCGGCAGCTCGTAGCGCGAGCCCTCGAAGAGGTCGCGCACCCGGCCGGTGGCCACATCCACGGTGAAGAGGTGCGGCACGCGCCCGTCGGAGAGCCAGTGGTCCCACCAGCGGTAGGCCGAATGCTCGACGACGTGCGCTTTGACCTTGTCGTCCTTCCACGCCTTGTAGCGCTTCGCGAGCGCGGCGAGGCCCCGCTCCCCGGGCCAGACCCACGACGCGAACGCGAGGCGCTTCGAATCGGGGAACCACTTCACCGCGAAGGCGCCGGTGGCGATGTCGGTGAGGCGCCGCGCCTCGCCGCCGTCGGGCGCGATGAGATACACCTGCGGCTCCTCGTCGGGCTTGTCGCTGCCCGGCGCCTGGCGCTTGGCGACGAACGCGATCCACCGTCCGTCGGGCGACCAGCGCGGCTCGCCG
This sequence comes from Usitatibacter sp., assembly GCA_036377935.1. GTDB lineage: Bacteria > Pseudomonadota > Gammaproteobacteria > Burkholderiales > Usitatibacteraceae > Usitatibacter. Next base: position 3,914 of record DASUXK010000473.1, on the reverse strand, counting down.
TCCTTCTCGCCGCACGAGGTCAGTTGCCGCGGGTCGCCGCCGAACGCGGAGAGCAGCCACAGGCTCGAGCGCGCCTTGTTCTGCTCCATGTCGTGCGAGGTGACCGAGACGCAGACCTGCGCCCCGTCGGGCGAGAGCGTGGGCTGCGCGGGACGATCGAGCTTCCAGAGGTGTTCGACGGTGATGCGGTCGTTGCGAGCCATGCGAGTCCCTTGTTTTTTCGAGCTTCGGACCGCGGCGATTCTAGCAGTAGAATGAACGCGATCCCCGCGCAACTTCCCGCCCCCTGCCCGCCGGAGCTCCCATGAAGCCGAACGACATGAAGCCCACGTTCCAGTGGGACGACGCGCTCCTTTTCGAGGACCAGCTCACCGAGGAGGAGCGCATGGTGCGCGACAGCGCCCGCGCCTACTGCCAGGAAAAGCTCATGCCGCGCGTCCTCGAGGCGCATCGCCACGAGAAGACCGATCCCGAGGTCTTCCGCGAGATGGGCGCGCTGGGCTTCCTCGGCCCCACCATCGAGGGCTACGGCTGCGCGGGCGTGAACCACGTCTGCTACGGGCTCATCGCGCGCGAGGTGGAGCGCGTGGATTCGGGCTACCGCTCCGGCATGAGCGTGCAGTCCTCCCTCGTGATGCATCCGATCCACGCGTACGGCACCGAGGAGCAGCGGCAGCGGTGGCTGCCGAAGCTCGCCACGGGCGAGCTGATCGGCTGCTTCGGCCTCACGGAGCCCGACCACGGCTCCGACATCGGCAACATGGTCACGCGCGCGCGCAAGGTCGACGGCGGCTGGATGCTCAACGGCGCGAAGATGTGGATCAGCAACGCGCCCATCGCCGACCTCTTCGTCGTGTGGGCGAAGGACGACGCGGGCGACATCCGCGGGTTCGTGCTCGAGAAAGGGATGAAGGGGCTCAGCGCGCCGAAGATCGAGGGCAAGTTCAGCCTGCGCGCCTCGATCACCGGCGAGGTGGTGATGGCCGACGTGTTCGTCCCGGACGACCACCTGCTTCCCGACGTGAAGGGGTTGCGCGGCCCCTTCGGCTGCCTCAACAAGGCACGCTACGGCATCGCGTGGGGCGCGCTCGGCGCCGCGGAATTCTGCTGGCACGCCGCGCGCCAATACACCCTCGACCGCAAGGCGTTCGGCAAACCGCTCGCCGCGACCCAGCTCGTGCAGAAGAAGCTCGCCGACATGCAGACGGAGATCGCCATCGGCCTGCAGTCGGTGCTGCGCGTCGGGCGCCTCATGGACGAGGGCCGCGCCACGCCGGAGATGGTCTCGCTCGTGAAGCGCAACTCGTGCGGCAAGGCGCTCGAGATCGCGCGCGCCTCACGGGACATGCACGGCGGCAACGGCATCGCCGACGAGTTCCACGTGATCCGCCACGTGCTGAACCTCGAGGCCGTGAACACCTACGAAGGCACCCACGACATCCACGCGCTCATCCTCGGGCGCGCGCAGACCGGCCTCTCGGCGTTCTGAGGCGTTTCCGGTTCAATGGACGTCTTCGGTGGGAATGACGTCGGGCGCGACGACGAGCGTGGAGATGCCCTCCTCGTGCAGCTCCGCGGCTTCCTCGAGCGTGGCCTTGCCGCGGATCGCGCGCTCCGGCTCCTCGCCGTAGTGGATGCGGCGCGCGACCTCCGGGAAGCGGGTTCCGACGTTCTCGGTTTTCTCGAGCAGGAACCGGCGCAGCGCCTCGAGCGCTTTCGCGCGCACGGCGAGCTCGTCGGGCACGGCGGCACGCGCCTGGGTGGAGCCCTTCACGTACGGAGCGCTGGGGAGCTTGCGCACCTGGAGGCTCGCGCAGCTCGGGCAGCTGAGCTGGCCCGCGGCGGCCTGTTTCTCGCATGCCTCGGCCGAAGCGAACCAGCCTTCGAAATGGTGGCCCTCGCCGCAGGCGAGCGGATAGACGATCATGCGCTCGACGTGGGGGCCGCCTGCGGCATTTCAAGCAGCAGCGGCTCGACGGTCTTCGCGAGTCGCTCGACGGCGGCAGAGGCGACGATGCGGTGGCGGTTCACGTACTCCTCGTGGTTGCGCTCGACGTGGTCGAGGTCGTACACGTAGTTCACCATGAGGCCGAACGATTGCGCGAGGCCCTTCGCCGTCGCATCCGCGTTCCAGTTCACGCGCTCGAGGCGCGCGCCGTTGCCGAGGTGGAAGCGCGCGACGGGATCGGCGGCGTGGCCCGCGGCCCATTCGCGCGTGAGGTACCACGCGGCGAGTCCCTCGAGCGGCTCGCGCAGCTCCGGCGGCGGCACGGCGGCGGCATCGTCGACCAGCGCCAGCAGCTTCGACCGCAGCTCCTGCGGCTCCGCCGCGGCGCGTGCCCGCAGCGCCCTCTTCGCCCAGGCGCGCAGGCCGGGCACGGGCGAGAGCGTGGCGAAGACCTTGAGGTTCGGAAGCTCGGCGCGCAGGTCCTCGGCCACCTGCTTGATCAGGAAGTTGCCGAAGGAGACGCCCTTCAATCCGGGCTGGCAGCTCGTGATCGAGTAGAACACCGCGCAGCGCGCGCGGCGCGGGTCCCCCACCGCGCTCTCCAGCGCGAGGATGGGCGCCACCTCGGAAGGCATCTCGTTCACGAACGCCACCTCGACGAAGATGAGCGGCTCGTCGGCGAGCGCCGGGTGGAAGAACGCGAAGCAGCGACGGTCGCGCTCCAGCCGCCGCTTGAGGTCGGGAAAGCCGTGGATCTCGTGCACCGCCTCGTAGGCGATGAGCTTCTCCAGGATCGCCGCCGGCGACTTCCAGTCGATGCGCCGCAGCTCGAGGAAGCCGCGGTTGAACCACGACCCGAGCAGGTGCGTGAGGTCGTGGTCGACCCCCGAGAGCTCGCGATGCTCGCGCGACTCCGCGATCAGGTGGCGGCGCAGGTCGAGGAGCGCGGCCGTGCCGCCGGGGGCCATGTTCATGCGCCGGAAGACCTCCTGGCGCGGCGGCTCGGTCACGCGCTCGAGGGTCGCGAGGTTCCCGGGCGAGGGGTCGCGGTGGTAGGCCTGCGCCGCGGCCAGCACGAGCTCGCGGTCGGGCGAGAAATCGCGCGCGAGGAGCTGGAAGAAGTGCGAGCGCGCCGGGCCGTCCAGGCCCTGGTAGAGCGCCACGGCGTGGCGCGCGAGCGCCGCGCCCGACGCCTCGCCGCGCTCGGAGATCAGCGTGCGCAGCAGCCGCGCGAGCCGGTCGGCGCGCCTTTGCGCGCCGGTGCGCACGATCCCGGAAGCGCCGAGGGAGCCGAGGATGCGCTCGATGATCGAGCGGGTGGCCGTCACGGCGCGGCCTTCCGGGGGTCGAAGCGATCCCGCAGCACGTTCTTCTGCACCTTGCCCATCGCATTCCTCGGCAATTCGTCGACGAAGTAGACGCGCTTGGGGACCTTGAAGTTCGCGAGCCTTTCCTTCAACGCGGCGATGATCGCGCCCTCGCTCGCCTTGCCCTCCCCGTGTCGGGGAACGACGACCGCGGTGACGGCCTCGCCGAAGTCCGGGTGCGGCACGCCGACGACGGCCGATTCCTGCACGCCGGGCAGCTCGTCGATGGCGAGCTCGATCTCCTTCGGATAGACGTTGTAGCCGCCGCTGATGATGAGGTCCTTGGAGCGGCCGACGATGCTGAGGTAGCCGTCCGGGGAGAGGCTGCCCATGTCGCCCGTGCGGAAGAATCCGTCGCCGGTGAATTCCTCGCGATTGCGCTCGGGCATGCGCCAATATCCGGAAAAGACGTTGTCGCCCTTCACCTGGACCTGGCCGATCTGGCCGGTCCGGCAGGCGCGATCGCCGTCGTCGACGACGCGCACCTGGGTTCCCGGCAGCGGCGGCCCGACCGATCCGGCACGCGGCCGATCCGATACCGCGCTCGTCGTCACGACCGGCGACGCCTCGGTCAGCCCGTACCCGTCGTGCACGTCGAC
>DASUXK010000472.1:0-14587 GCA_036377935.1 Usitatibacter sp. | reverse complement strand
CGACGGCCCGCACCTGCCGCGCGGGCTCAACCGCGCGCGCGTCGCCATGGGCGGAGTGCTGCGGGTGTGGCGCATTCCGACGTACCGCGCTTCCGCGCTCGCGTATTTCGGCCACATGTGGGAGCTCTACGCGCTGTGGACGATCACGCCCTTCCTCGTCGCGATGATCCTGCCGGAGGGCGAGGCGACCGGCGCGCGCCTCGCCGCCTGGTCGTTCGCCGTGATCGGGATCGGCGGCGCGGGCTGCATCGCGGGAGGCTTCCTCGGCCGGCGCTACGGCGCGGCGGCGGTCGCGGCGGCCGGGCTCGCGGGATCGCTCGCATGCGGCATCGTCTTCCCGCTCGTCGTGCCCTACGGAGGGATCGCGCTCGCGCTGATGCTGGTGTGGGGCGTGACCGTGGTGATGGACTCGCCGCAGTTCTCGGCGCTCTCGGCGCGCGCCTGCCCGCCCGAGCTGGTGGGCAGCGGGCTCGCGATCCAGAACAGCATCGGCTTCGCCATCACCATCGTCTCGATCGACCTCGCCGCGCGCGGGATCGAAGCGTGGGGCGCGTGGATCGTGTGGCTGCTCGTGCCCGGCCCGCTGCTGGGGCTCGCGGCGATCGCGCCGCTGCTGCGCGGCTTCGCTAGCGAGCGGCGGGGAAGAGCTTGTCCACCATGACCGCGACCTTCTCCGCGGTGGGGCGGTACTTGCCGAGCGCCGCGTCGTAGCGATCGTCGTAGGTGGACTGGCCGACGAGCTTCGTGCCGTCGTAGATGCGCAGCGCGCCGAAGCGCAGGTATTCCGCCAGGTCCCAGCGCCATTCGCCCCAGTAGAGCAGGCGGTAGCGGCACTCGGGCGGGGCCTTCGCCTCGTATTCGAGCGTGCGAATTCCGCGCGCCTCGAGGCTGCGGCGGATTTCCGCCACGAAGTCGGGCCGCGCGAGGTCGGGATTGCGCTTCACGCACAGGAGCGGGATGCCCGGCTCGCGCACCGGGATGATCGCCTCGTCGGAGACGCAGCCGGCGAGCGCGGCGAGGAGGCCGATCGCGAGGAAGTCGCGGATCACGCGATGGCTCCGCCTCACTCGATCGGCCGATGGCCCATGCTCGCCATGCAGTTTCGCACGATGGCCGTGTAGGTGCCGGAGCCCCCGTTCATCGCACCGAACGCATCTCCGGAAAGGGCTCCCACCGCGGCCCCGATCAGCGTGCCGGGTGTGTGATGCGAAAGGACCTGGCCTGTCCAGGCGCCCGTGGCGGTCGCGTCCAGCGCCGCCCTTCCGGCATGCGATCCGTGGGTCGTCACGTCCGCGAGATGCTCGCACTCCTTGCCATTCTCGACGATGAGATGGCGCTCGTTGGCGTCCGTCGCCGCGAAGCGAAGCGCCGAAGAAGGGAGGACGACCACGTTGGCGGCGGTCTCGCGGGGCTCGGCCGCACAGCCGGCGCAGGCCATGAGCACCAGCATGCAAATCGTCGCGCGCGTCATCTGCGAGGCCCCGTCGAGGATCGGGCATCGTGCGGCGGTTCGCGAGTGCCGGCATTGACATCGCGTGTGGAAAACCGACTCCGCGAGGAATAACATCCCCGCGGGTAGCTCATCGCGCGAGCTTCCCACTCCGTATCGTGGGCGCTTTCCCTTTTCGAAGGAGCGCTCCGGCGAACGGAGCGAAGGCGCGATGGAAATGGGAGCGCACGCCGCCGCCGTCCCCGAATCGCGGGGGCACGCCGCGCGGCCGGGAAGAATGGACCGCACCGAACGGTTCTACAAGATCGACCAGATGCTGCAGTCGCGCGGGCGCGTGAAGGTCGGCGAGTTCCTCTCGGAGCTCGACGTCTCGCTCGCCACCTTCAAGCGCGACCTCGAGTACATGCGAAGCCGCCTCAACGCGCCCATCGTATGGGACCGCGAGATGGAGGCGTACCGCTTCGAGGAGGGGCGCGGCGGCAAGGGCCCGAAGTACGAGCTGCCCGGCCTCTGGTTCAGCCCCCGGGAGGCGCTCGCGCTCCTCACGCTCGAGCACCTCGTCGAGGGAATGGAGCCGGGCCTGCTCGGCGCCCACGTGAAGCCGCTCAAGGCGCGGCTCGCCGCGCTCCTCACCACGGGCGAGCACTCGCTCGACGAAGTGCGCAAGCGCATCCGCGTGATTGCCCTCGGCGCGCGGCGCCACGAGCCGAAGCATTTCGAGCTCATCGCCTCCGCGGTCCTCGGCCGGCAGCGCCTGCGGCTCGTCTACTGGAACCGCACGAAGGACGAGACCACCACGCGCGAAGTCTCGCCGCAGCGCCTCGTGCACTACCGGAACAACTGGTACCTCGATGCGTGGGACCATCTGCGCGAGGACCTGCGCACCTTCTCGCTCGACGCGATCCGGGGCGTGGAGATGGTGCCGGGGAAGGTGAGGGAAGTCGCCGAGGCGGAGCTCGACGCGGTGCTCGCGAGCGGCTACGGGATCTTCTCCGGCAAGAAGGTGCAATGGGCCACCTTGCGCTTCACGCCCGAGCGTGCACGATACGTTTCGATGGAGGAGTGGCACCCGAAGCAGCGCGCGCGATGGGAGAAGGACGGCAGCTACGTCCTCGAGGTGCCCTTCGCCTCGGAGAAGGAGCTGGTGATGGACATCCTGCAGTTCTCGCCGGATGTCGAGGTCGTGAAGCCCGATTCCCTGCGGGGCGAGGTCCGGGCTCGCGCGGAGGCGATGGCCCGGGGCCACGCGCCCTGAAAGGCGGATCGAAAATCCGCGCCCTGTCGGATTCCGCCTACATCGGCGCGCCCGTTCCCCTCCTATAGTGACCGATTCATCATCGAAGGGGCAGGGCATGGACGAGCGCGCCGAGTGCCGCTTGGGAACGGGCATCGGCGGGCTGGACCAAATCCTCTGCGGCGGGCTGGCCGGCAGCCGCATGTACCTGGTCGAAGGCACGCCGGGCGTCGGCAAGACCACGCTCGCCATGCAGTTCCTGCAGGAAGGCGTGCGGCGCGGCGAGCGCGCGCTTTACGTGACGCTCTCCGAGACCCGCGACGAGCTCGAATCGGTGGCGCGATCGCACGGGTGGAGCCTGGACGGCATCGATGTCGTCGAGCTCTCGCAGGTGGAGAACCTCTTCAACGTCCGCGCGCAGAACACGCTTTTCCAGCCCGCCGAGATGGAGCTCTCGAGCCTGTCGGCGTTGCTGGTCTCCGAGTTCGACCGCGTGCGCCCGGGCCGCATGGTGCTGGACTCGCTCTCGGAGCTGCGGCTGATGGCGCAGAACCCGCTTCGCTACCGGCGCCAGATCCTCGCCTTCAAGCACCACTTCGCCACCGGCGACTGCACCGTGCTCCTCCTCGACGACCGCAGCAGCACGGCGCAGGACGCGCACGTGCAGAGCATCGTGCACGGCATGATCACGATGGAGATCGTGCCGCTCAAGTTCGGCATCAACCGGCGCTTCCTCTCGGTGGCCAAGATGCGCGGCTCGACCTTCCGCGAGGGCCACCACGACTACGTGATCAAGCGCGGCGGCCTCACGGTGTTTCCCCGCCTGGTGGCCGCCCAGCAGGGCTTGAGCCCGAGCGCGGACCACTTCACGAGCGGCAACGGGCAGTTCGACCGGGTGGTGGGCGGGGGGCTGCACGCCGGCACCGGCACGCTCTTCATGGGCCCGGCCGGCAGCGGCAAGTCGACCATCGCGAGCATGTACGCGGCGCAGGCGTCCGCGGCGGGGCGCAAGGTGATCTACTTCGCGTTCGACGAGATCGTCTCCACGCTCGCGCACCGCGCGGACGAGCTCGGGCTCGACTTCACGGGAGCGGTCGCCTCGGGCAACCTCGTCCTGCGCCAGGTCGATCCCGCGGAGATCGCGCCGGGGGAGCTCGCCAACGAGATCGTGCAGGGCGTGAACGAAGGCGGCGTGCGCATGGTGGTGCTGGACAGCCTCAACGGCTACGTGAACGCGATGCCGGAAGAGGATTACCTGCACCTGCACCTGCACGAGCTGCTGAGCTACCTCAACCAGAAGGGCGTGTGCACCATCATGATCCTGGCGCAGCACGGGCTGATCGGGCCGATGGGCGCGCCGCTCGACGTGAGCTACCTCGCCGACACGGTGCTGCTCACGCGTTTCTTCGAGGCGCGCGGCGCCATGAAGAAGGCGGTCTCGGTGATCAAGAAGCGCAGCGGCGCCCACGAGGACACGATCCGCGAGCTGTCCATGCTGCCCAACCGCATCGAGCTCGGCGAGCCGCTCGTCGGATTCGAGGGAATCATGACGGGCGTGCCGCGCATCCTCGGGGGACAGCTCCCGCCGGCCGGCGAACGGTAGGCCCGCATGAGGGTGGTCGTCGTCACGCCGAACGAGGCCGACCGCGCCGGCGCGGCGGCCATCCTCGATTCGCGGGGCATTCCGGTGCTCGCGTGCGCGAGCCTCGCCGAGCTCGCGCCGCTCGTGGCGACCGATATCGGCTCCGTGATCGTCGTCGAGGAAGCGCTCGTCGAGCCCGAGGTCGGATCCTTCCGCGAGAGCCTGCAGGAGCAGCCCCCCTGGTCCGACCTTCCGATCCTGCTCATCGCCGCGCGCGAGAGCTCGCTGGGCGCCGTGATCGAAGGCGTGTTTCCCGACTCGGGCAACGTCACGGTTCTGCAGCGCCCGCTGCACCCGGTGAGCCTCGTCTCCGCGGTGAGCGTGGCGCTGCGCTCGCGCCAGCGGCAGCTCGAGGTGCGCGATCTCCTCGCCCTGCGCGATCGCGACGTGCGGCAGCGCGACGAGTTCCTCGCCATGCTGGCGCACGAGCTGCGCAACCCGCTCGCGCCGATCCGCAACGCCGTCTACCTCCTGGCCACCCTCCCGTACGACGACCCGCTGTTCCTCAAGTGCCGCGCGATGATCGAGAAGCAGTCGCGGCACGTGGCCCGCATGGTGGACGACCTCCTCGACGTCTCGCGGCTCGAGCTGGGCAAGGTCGAGCTGCGCCTGCAGCGCGTGGACCTGAACGAGACCATCGCCTCCGCCGCCGAGGCGTGCGCTCCCATGACGAGCTCGCATCGCCACGTGACGAACGTGCGCCTCTGGAAGCAGCCGCTGCCCGTGCGCGCCGATCCCGTGCGGCTCGAGCAGGTGATCGGCAACCTCATCGTGAACGCGGCCAAGTTCACGCCCGACGGCGGGACCATCGAGATCGTGGCCCGCGCGATGGACGGCGAGGCGGTGGCCTCGGTGATCGACAACGGCGTGGGCATCCGCGCCGACATGCTCGAGTCGATCTTCGGGCTCTTCACGCAGGAGGCGGTCACGCTCGCGCGCAGCCAGGGCGGCCTCGGCATCGGCCTCACGCTGGTGAAGCGCCTCGTGGAGCTGCACGGCGGCACCGTGCGCGCGGCGAGCGAGGGCCTGGGCAGCGGGGCGCGCTTCGAGATCCGCCTGCCCCTCGACGCGAGCGCCGGGGAGCGGGAATCCGTGGGGGCGGGATCGTCCGCGGCCTCGCGCTCCAAGCGCGTCCTCGTGGTCGAGGACGGGGCGGACACGCGCGAATCGCTCGGGCTGCTCATGTCCTCTTGGAACCACGAGGTGATCTTCGCCGCGAACGGCCCGGAAGGGGTGGACCGGGCGCGCGAGGAGCGGCCCGACGTCGCGCTCATCGACATCGGGCTGCCGGGGTTCGACGGCTACGAGATCGCCCGGCGCATCCGCGGCCAGGACTCGGCGTGGTCGCAGAACGTGCGCCTCATCGCGCTGACCGGCTACGGCCAGGAGGCCGATCGCGCGCGCGCGCTCGAGGCGGGCTTCGACCTGCACCTGCTGAAGCCGGTCGACCCGGCGCGGCTGCGCGAGCTCCTCGCCGGCTGAGCGCGTTGGCGGTCGCGGCGGAATCGGGCACACTGCTCGCGCCGTGCACGACGCGGCCGCAGGTCCACCGAAACCCCGGGAGGCTCCATGGCCAGCACGACCGTCGAATCCGAGCGCCGCGCGCGAAGCTCCGGCGAGCGCCGGATGTACACGGGGGCCGCGATCGCCGCGGCCCTCGTCGTCTTCGCAGGCTTCGCGCGCACCTACTACCTCAAGTCGGCGTTCGGCACGCCGGACCTCACCACGTTGAAGCAGGTCCACGGCGCCGTGATGACCGGGTGGTTCGCGCTCTTCGTCGTGCAGGTTCGCCTCGTGGCCACGGGCCGCACCGCCGTGCACCGCAAGGTGGGCGTCGCGGGGGCGGGCCTCGCGGCGCTCGTGGTGGCGATGGGCACGATGCTCGGCATCGCCTCGGCGCGCGCCGGCGCGACGCCGATCCCATCCCTCTCGCCCCTCGTGTTCCTCGTGATGCCCATCGGCGAGATCGCACTCTTCGCCGGTCTCGTGGCCGCGGGACTCGCGATGCGCAAGCGTCCCGCATGGCACAAGCGCTTCATGCTTCTTTCGTCCGTCGCGATCCTCACGCCGGCGATGGCGCGCCTGCCGTTCGATTTCATCCAGGCGGGCGGGCCGCTCGTGTTCTTCGCGCTCACCGACTTGGTCGTCCTCGCGTGCATCGCCGTCGACACGGCGAAGAACCGGCGCCTGCATCCGGCATTCGCCATGGGCTTCGTCTACGTCCTCGTGATGCAGTTCGGCCGGCTCGCTTTCTCGCAAACGCAAGCCTGGATGAACTTCGCGAGGTGGCTCGTGGCCTGACCTGCGGCAAAATGGGGGCGTCCCCATTCCAGGAGAAGCCGCGATGGCCGCCGCAACGCCCCCGAGATCCGATCGATCCGCGGCCCTCGAGCGCCGCCTGATGCTGGTCGACGGCCAATGGGTGCCGAGCCGCGACGGGCGCTTCCTCGCCATCGAGAACCCCGCGAACCGCACGGCGTTCGCCGAAGTCCCGCGCGCCGGCGAGGCCGACGTGCAGATCGCCGTGAAGGCCGCGGCGAAGGCCTTCGAGTCGTGGAAGAACGTCGCGCCGCGCGAGCGCGGCAGGCTCCTCGCGAGGATCGCCGAGGCGATGGACGCGCAGCGCGAGGAGATCGCGCGCCTCGTCGCGCGGGAGACCGGCAACGCGCTGCGCACGCAGGCGAGGCCGGAGGCGGCGGGCGCCGCCGACATCTTCCGCTACTTCGGCGGTGTGGCGAGCGAGCTCAAGGGGGAGACCGTGCCGCTCGGCGAGGGGATGCTGAGCTACACGCGGCGCGAGCCGATCGGCGTCGTGGGCGCCATCATCCCGTGGAACGCGCCGGTGCTCCTCGGCGCGATGAAGATCGCGATGTCCCTCGCCGCGGGCAACACGCTGGTGCTCAAGGCCGCGGAGGATGCCCCGCTCGCCGTGCTTCGCATGGCCGAGATCTGCGCGCAGCACGTGCCCCCCGGCGTGCTGAACGTCCTCACCGGCTTCGGCGAGGAATGCGGCGGGCCGCTCCTGCGCCATCCGACGATCCGCAAGATCTCGTTCACCGGCTCCACCGAGGTGGGCAAGATCGCGATGCGCGCCGCGGCCGAGCGCATCGTGCCCGTGTCCCTCGAGCTGGGCGGCAAGAGCCCGTGCATCGTCTTTCCCGACGCCGACGAGGAGCGCACCGTCGAAGGCGTGGTGAGCGCGATGCGCTTCACGCGCCAGGGCCAGTCGTGCACGGCGGGCTCGCGCCTCTTCCTGCACCGCGCGATCTACGACTCCTTCCTCGACCGCCTCTCCGCGAAGCTGAAGACGCTGCGCCTGGGCGACCCGCTCGACGAATCGACCGACATGGGCACGATCATCAACGCGAAGCAGTTCGGGCGCGTGTGCGGCTACATCGAGGAAGGGCTCGCGCGCAAGGAAGGGCGCGTCGTCCTCGGCGGGATGCCTCCGAAGGAGGGCCCGCTCGCGCAGGGCTACTTCGTCGAGCCCACGGTCTTCGCCGGCGCGAGCAACGAATGGCGCATGGCGCGCGAGGAGATCTTCGGCCCGGTGATGGTCGCGATCCCCTGGGAGGACGAGGCCGAGGCGATCCGCATGGCCAACGACACCCACTACGGCCTCGCGGCCTACGTCTTCACGCACGACATCGGCAAGGCGCTTCGCGCCGCCCACGCCGTCGAGGCGGGGTGGGTGCAGGTGAACCAGGGCCCGGGCCAGTTCCCCGGCCAGTCCTACGGCGGCACGAAGCAGAGCGGCATCGGCCGCGAGTTCTCGCTCGAGGGGATGATCGAAGGGTTCACGCACCGGAAGAGCGTCACGGTGAACCTCGCCTACTGAGGCGGGGAAAAGCGCATCGGCACGGCGCCAGGGTGCCGGACGACCCCCGCGCTCACCACGCGGCGGGATCGACGCGGTAGAGCGAACGCAGCTCGCCGTAGAGCGCGGGATGCACCTGGGCCATCTCGCGCGCCCGCTCGAAGAACACCTCGGAGCACACCGCGAAGAATTCCGCGGGGCTCGTCGCGCCGTAGAAGTCGATGAGCGAGGGCAGGCCCAGCGCGGCCTCGTGACGCAGCCGCGCGAATTCGGCGTGCATCACCTGCGACCAGCGCCCATAGCGATCGCGGCGTCCGAGCCACGGCGCGCCGTCGGCATATCCCTTCCACTGGTCGAGCTGGTGCGCGAACTCGTGGATCACGACGTTGCGGCCGTCGTCGGGATCCGCCGCGCCGGCCGCCGCGTCCTCCCACGAAATGACGACCTGGCCGTGCGACCACGATTCACCCGAGCGCGCCGAGCGCTCCTCCTGCAGGAGTCCCGGAAGCCCCGCGGGCTGCACGCGCTCCACGACGAACGCGCCCGGATAGACGAGGATGTCCGCCACCTTCGGGAAGTAGTCGCTGCGCCGGTTGAGGAGCAGCAGGCATGCCTGCGCGGCGATCGCGATGCGCACCTCGTCGCCGACCTCGAAGCCGGCGCACCCGATGAACCGCTTCTCGGCGAGGAACACCTGCACGTGGCCTTCGAGCTGCCGGCGCAGCTCCGGCGCAAGGCGCCGCACGAGGGGCACGCGGCGATCGAGCATCGCCCGCCATTCCGCGGGCAGCGGCGTGCGCCGCAGCCGCTCGCGGCGGCGCTCGGCGACGATCGGCGAGCCCACCACCCAGGCCACGAAGAGCGCGACGAGTCCCGCGGCGATGAGGAGGGCCATGACCCGCACATGGAGCCGGCCGCGGGCGTTTCAAGGCGGGGCGCGCGAAGGCGCCCCGCACGTGTCGCTACCGCGGCGTGAATCAGTGCGCGCCGGCCGCCTCGGCGCCGGCGGCGCGCGAGTGCACCGGGCGCGTGAGCCAGACGACGAAGACCAGGCCCGCGAAGAGGATCGCCGACGCGTAGAAGATGTCGGTCGCGGACATGAGGGAGGCCTGCTGGTGGATCATGCGCTCCACGAGGCCCGCGCTCTGCTCCGGCGTGAGCCCCTTCGCCTGCAGCGATTGCAGCGCCTGCACCGCGGCCGGATCGTACGGCGTGATGTGCTGCGCGAGCTGCGCGTGGTGCAGCGTGGTGCGGTGGTCCCAGAGCGTGGTCGAGATCGAGGTGCCGAAGGAGCCCATCGTGATGCGCGCGAAGTTGTTGAGCCCGCTCGCCGCCGGGATCTCGCGCGGCGAGAGCCCCGCGAGCGTGATCGTCACCAGCGGGATGAAGAAGCACGAGACCGCGGCGCCCTGGATCAGCGTGGGCACGAGGATCGTCCGGAAGTCGGCCTCGGTGTTGAACCCCGCGCGCATCAGCATCACCAGCGCGAAGACGGCGAAGGCGATGCTCGCGAGGATGCGCGGGTCGACGCGGTGGATGTTGCGGCCCACGAGCGGCGTGAGGAGGATCGCGAGGAGCCCCACCGGCGCCATCGCCATGCCGGCGAGGGTCGCGGTGTAGCCCATGTCCTGCTGCAGCCACAGCGGCAGCAGCACGACGCTCCCGAAATACGCGCCGTAGCCCAGCGAGAGCGCGAGCGTGCCCATCGCGAAGTTGCGGCTCCTGAAGAGGCGCAGGTCCACCACCGGGTGCTCCTCGGTGATCTCCCAGGCGAGGAAGAGCGCGAAGCCCAGCGCCGCGACGACGGCGAAGGCCACGATCATGGGCGAGTTGAACCAGTCGAGGTCCTTGCCCTTGTCGAGCATCACCTGCAGCGACCCCACCCAGATCACGAGCAGGCCCAGTCCCACCGCGTCGATCGGCAGCTTGCGGGTGGCCGTCTCGCGCGGGCGGTAGATCGTCCACGTGGCCGCCGCGGCCACCAGGCCCACCGGGATGTTGATGTAGAAGATCCAGGGCCACGAGATGTTGTCGGTGATCCAGCCGCCGAGGAGCGGGCCCACCACGGGCGCCACCAGCGTCGTGATCGACCAGAACGCGAGCGCGGTGCCCGCCTTCTTCGGCGGGTAGCTCGACAGGAGCAACGCCTGCGAGAGCGGGATCATCGGTCCCGCCACCGCGCCCTGCACCACGCGGAAGAAGATCAGCAGCTCGAGGGACGGCGCGAGGCCGCAGGCGAGGGAGGCCAGCACGAAGAGCACGATCGACGCGGTGAAGAGCCGCACCTGCCCGTAGCGCTGCGTGAGCCAGCCGGTGAGCGGCAGCGAGATCGCGTTCGCGACGCCGAACGAGGTGATGACCCACGTGCCCTGCTCGGGCGAGACGCCCAGGTCGCCCGCGATCGCCGTGAGCGAGACGTTGGCGATCGACGTGTCGAGCACGTTCATGAACGTGGCGAGCGACACGGCGACGGTGCCGAGGGCGAGGGCGCTGCCCTTGAGCGTTTCGGACACGCCGTTTCTCCCGAAGCGGTCAGCGCACGGCGAGCGCCGCGGGCGCGGGGCGGCGGGCGACGCGCGGGGCCGCGCGCCCCTCGTTGGCGGCGATGATCGCGCGCACGCGCTCGGCCGCCTCGCGATCGAGCTGGCCGAACACCGCGGTGGCGTCGACCACCTTGCGCTGCGAGGCGCGCGGCAGGCGCGAGCCGCCGCGATCGTGCGTGTCCACTTTCACTTCCATGGACAGGCCGACCTGCAGCGGGTGCTTCGCGAGCTCCTCGGGATCCAGGGCGATGCGCACCGGCAGGCGCTGCACGATCTTGATCCAGTTGCCGCTCGCGTTCTGCGCCGGGAGCAGCGCGAACGCGCCGCCCGTGCCCGCGCCGAAGCCCACCACCTTGCCGTGGTACGCGAGCTTGCCGCCGTAGAGATCGGCCGTGACCTCCACCGGCTGGCCGAGCCGCATGTTGCGCAGCTGCCCTTCCTTGAAGTTCGCTTCCACCCACACGTCGTCGAGCGGCACCACCGCCATGAGCGGCGCGCCGGGGGCGATGCGCTGGCCGAGCTGCACGCTGCGCTTGGCAATGTAGCCCGACACCGGCGCGGGCAGCGTCGTGCGCGAATAGGCGAGGTACGCCTCGCGCACGCGGGCCGCGGCGTTCTTCACGTCCGGGTGCTCGTCGATCGTGGTGCCGTCGACGAGCGCGCGCTGCGCGGCGAGCTGGCGCTGCGCCGCGGACAGCGCGGCCTCGGCCGAGCGCACCGCGTCGCGCGCGTGCTGCAGCTCCTCGCCGGAGACGGCGCCCGAGGCCGACAGGCGCTCGCGGCGCTTCAGGTCGTCCTGGGTCCGCGCGAGGTCGGTCCGGCGGCTCCTCACCGCGTCCTCGAGCTGCGCCGAGGTCTCGAAGAGGTTGCGCACCTGGCGCACGGTCTTCGCGAGCGCGCTCTCGGCCTGGTCGAGCGCGACCTTCGCGTCCGCCGTGTCGAGCTGCACGAGCGGCGTGCCGGCGCGCACGAAATCCGTGTCGCCGGCGCTGATCCTCACCACCGTGCCCGGCACCTGCGACGTGACCTGCACGATGTCGCCGTCGACGTAGGCGTCGTTCGTGGACTCGCGGTACTGCGCGACGAGCGCCCAGTACGCGCCCCACGCCGCCGCGGCCACCACGAACGTGCCGAGGATTCCGATGAGCAGGCGTTTGCGCCGGGGATTGCCGCCGCCGGCGTTGGCGTTGGCGTTGCCGTTGTCGTCGTTCATTTTCGTTTTCGCTTCTCGATCAGTCCGTGGGGTAGCCGCCGCCCAGCGCGCGCGTGAGGCTCACGCCGGCGTCGAGGGCGCGCGCGTCGAGCGCCGCCTGGAGGTTCCTCTGGCCCAGCACCTGCGTCTCGGCGGTGAGCACCTGCAGGTAGTTCCCGAGGCCTTCGCGGTAGCGCAGCATCGCGAGGTCGTAGGCATCCTTGGCGAGGCGCCCGCCCTCCTCGGCCTGCGCCCGCTGGCGCTCGACCGAGCGCAGCGAGGCGAGCTGGTCCGCGACCTCGCGCAACGCATCGGCGAGCGACTGGTTGTACTGCTCGACCGCGATGTCGTGGTCGGCGTCCTTCGAAGCCAGGTCCGCGCGCAGGCGCCCGCCGTCGAAGATCGGCAGCCGCAGCGCCGCGCCCACGCCGGGCTGGATGCTGCCGGTCTTCAGGAGGTCGCCCAGGCCGATGCTCTGCAGGCCGATGAAGGCGGCCAGGTTCACGTCCGGGTAGAACGCGGCCTTCGCCGAATCGATGCGGCGGCTCGCGGCCTCGATGCGCCAGCGCTGCGCGACGATGTCGGGCCGGCGGCCGAGGAGGTCCGCGGGCACGCGCGTGGGCAGCACCGCGCCCGCCACGGCCTTCATGGCCGGGCGCGCGATGGCGATCCCGCGATCGGGCCCGGCGCCCAGGAGCGCCGCGATCTGGTTGCGCGTGAGGGCGATGGTCTCGTCGAGCTGCGCGATGCGTTCTTCGGCGGCGGGCAGAGCGGCCTGCGCCTCGCGAAGCTCCACCGCGGAATCGAGGCCCGATTCCTTGCGCTGCTCGACGAGGCGCACCAGGGAGCGGCGCTCGTCGAGGAGGCGATTCGCGATGTCGCGCTCGTCGAACGCCTGCTGCAGCCGGATGTAAGCGCGCACGACGGAGGTGGCGAGGAGCAGGCGCGCGCCGTGGCGGTCGACCTCGGCGGCATGGACGTCGTCGAGCGCGCCTTCGTAGGCCGCGCGCTGGCGGCCCCACAGGTCGAGGTCGAAGCCGAGGGTGGCGGTGAGGTCCGCGGGCGTCTCCCAGCTTCCGCCCAAAGGCGGCGGGAAGATGTAGTTTTCGGAGAAGCGCTGGCGCGTCGCGTTCGCGCTCGCGTTCACCTGCGCGCGCCGCGCGGCATTCGCCACGCCGGCCGCGGCCATGGCCTTCCTCACGCGCGCGTCGGCCACGCGCAGCGTCGGGCTCGCGCGCAACGCCTCGTCCACCAGCGCGTCGAGCTGCGGATCGCCGTAGCGCTTCCACCAGTCTTCCGCGGGCCAGCCGGCATCGGAGACGGACGCGTCCGCGAGGGACTTGCCCGCCGCGAGGCGGCTCGCGTCGGCGCGCACGGCGAGCGGGTGCTCGCCGCCGGTGCTCGCGCAGGCCGCGAGGAGCGCGGCCGCGGCGAGCAGAAGGACCGTCCTCACCGGCGCGCCTCCCGCGCGGGCGCTTGCCCGCGCTCCATCGCGTCGGCGTTGGCGAGGATGCGCTTGAGCATCTCCTCCATCGCGCGCACTTCCGCCTTGGTGAAGCCGTGCAGCATCTCGTTCACCATCTCCACGGCGGCCACGCGCATCCTCGGGAACGCCTTCTTTCCCTCGGGCGTGAGCTCGAGCTTCACGGCGCGGCGATCCTCGGCCGAACGCACGCGCCGCACCAGGCCGCGCGCCTCGAGCGCGTCGATCTTGCGCGTCATGGCGCCCGGGTCGTGGGCGAGGATGGAGCAGACCGTGGAGGCGGTGTCCGCCATGTCGTTCGCGATGGTGGCGAGCACCACGTAGTCGGCGGCCTTCACGTCGAAGGGCGCGAGGCGCGCGTCGAGGGCGCCCATCAAGGCGCTGCGCACGCGGCCGATCAGCGGCGGGACCGCGGTGCGGATGTCGAAGGTGGCGGGGTCGTAGATCGTCATGGGACGCTCCGGAAAGAGCGCCCATTATTGTTGCCTAGGCAACCATTGTCAAGGCCAAGGTTGACCCGGCAATGGTGTATCGGGCGATGAAATGCCCTGCTATTCCGCGAGCCTCACGACGTAGCCGCCCGATTTCTCGTCGCGCTCGAGCTCCAGGAGATGGCGCGCGCGCGCTTCCTCGAGGAGCTGGTTGAAGGAGCGAAAGCCGTAGAAGGTCTCGTTGAACCCGGGCTTGCGGCGCTTGAGCGTCTGCTTGACCATCGAGCCCCAGATCGTCTCGTCCTCGCCGCGCTCCTCGATGAGGGCCTCGACGGTGCCGAGGACGAGGTCGAGGGCTTCCTGGATCCTGTCCGCGTCACCCTCTCCCCGGCCCTCTGCCAGGGCAGAGGGAGCGCTTCGGCCCTCGCCCGAGGAAGAGGGGGCGCTTTTCGCCGGCTTCTTGCGCGCCGGGCGGCGCGCTTTCTGCTCGCGCACGAGGTCGTCGTAGTAGATGAACTCGTCGCAGGCCGAGACCAGCAGGTCGGACGTCGACTTCTTCACGCCCACGCCGATCACCGTCTTGTCGTTCTCGCGCAGCTTGCTCACGAGCGGCGAGAAATCCGAATCCCCGCTCACGATCACGAAGGTGTCGACGTGCGCCTTGCCGTACGCGAGGTCGAGGGCGTCGACCACCATGCGGATGTCGGCGGAGTTCTTGCCACTGTAGCGGCTCTGCGGGACGTCGATCAGCTCGATCGCCGCCTCGTGGAACGGCCGCTTGTACTCGGTGAACCG
>DASUXK010000471.1:0-10751 GCA_036377935.1 Usitatibacter sp. | reverse complement strand
CGGTGCGCACCGCCTACCTCAACGTGACGGCGGGCATCACGCAGGTGCGCGCGCTGGAGCAGGCGCTGGTCTCGACGCAGAGCCAGCTCGACTCCACCATCCTCGGGCGCGACGTCGGCGTGCGCACGAGCGTCGACGTGCTGAACGCCCAGCAGCAGGTCTACCAGACGCGGCGCGACCTGCAGCAGGCGCGCTACAACTACCTCGTCAACACGCTGCGCCTCAAGTCCGCGGCCGGCCAGCTCTCCGAGGCCGACCTCGAGGACGTGAACCGCACCCTCTCGCGCTAGGCGCCGCCGCGCCGCGCGAGACGCGGCTCGAGCCAGTGCATGAGGCGGTCCACCGCGCCGCGGTGCGCCGCCACGAACGCGCGCGCCTTCGCGCCCATGGCCTCGCGACGATCGCGATCCGCGGAGAGCCGGGCCGCCTCCCGCAGCGCGTTCGCGGCATCGGCCACGCGGATCGCGGCGCCCGCGGCGATCGCGCCCTCGCTCGCCTCCTCGAAGTTGTAGGTGTGCGGCCCGACGATGACCGGCCTTGCCGCGGCGCACGCCTCGATCAGGTTCTGGCCGCCGAAGTCGAGGAGGCTCCCGCCCATGATCACGACGTCCGCGGCCGCGTAGTAGGCGAGCATCTCGCCCATCGAGTCGCCCACCACCACGCGCACCTCGCGCGCCACCGCCGCTTCCCCGCTTCGCCGCGCGACCTCGAGGCCGCGCGCCGCCGCGAGCCGCGCCACCTCGTCGAAGCGCTGGGGATGGCGCGGCACGAGCACGAGGAGCGCATCCGCATGCCCGAGCCGCACGAAGGCGTCGAGCAGCAGGGCCTCCTCGCCTTCGCGCGTGCTGCCCGCGACCCACACCGGCCGCGAGGCGCCGAAGCGCTCGCGGAAGCCGCGCCCGCGCTCGATCATCGCGGTGGGCACTTCCATGTCGAACTTCACGTTGCCGGTCACCGTCACCTCGCGCGCGCCGAGCGCCGAGAAGCGACTCGCATCGGCCTGCGTTTGCGCCGCGACACCGTCGAGGTTGCCGAAGGCCCAGCGCGCGAGCGCCGGCACGCGCGCGTAGCGGCGCGCCGAGCGCTCGGACAGCCGCCCGTTGGCGATCACCACGGGCACGCCCTCGCGCCGGCACTCCTCGATGAGCCGCGGCCAGACCTCCGTCTCGAGGATCACGCCCAGCTCCGGACGGAAGCGGCGCAGGAAGCGGCGCACGGCGAAGCCGAGGTCGTAGGGAAGCCACGCGCGGTCCACCGCGTCGCCGAAGAGCGCGACGCCGGTCTCGCGGCCGGTCGGCGTCATGTGCGTGAGGAGGATGCGATGGTGCGGGTGCGTTCGCGCGAGCGCCTCGACGATGGGGGCCGCCGCGCGCGTCTCGCCGACGGAGACGGCGTGGATCCAGATGCGCGGCGCGGCGGGCGCGGCCGGGTAGCGGCCGAAGCGCTCGCCGATCCGCGCGAGGTAGCCGCGCTGGCGCCGCGCGCGCCAGGCGAGGCGCGCCACGGCGAGCGGCGCGGCGACGAGCCACGCGAGCGAGTACGCGAAGCGGATCATGCGACGGCGGATCCGATGCCCGCCGCCTGCGCCACCGCCTCGACCGTGGGCGGCGTCCCGCGCCCGCCCAGGTTCACCGCCGCCTCGCCATGCAATCCCGTGAGGCGCGGGGAGGTGGCGCAGTAGATTCCGACGGTAGGCACGCCCAGCGCGACGGCGAGGTGCGTGAGGCCGGTGTCCACGCCCACGACGCCCGCCGCATGCGCGAGGAGGGACGCGGCTTCCGGCAGCGTCATCGGCGGGGCGGCCGTCGCGCCCTCGCCGATGGAGTGCGCGAGCCGCGCCGCTTCCGAGCGCTCGGCTTCGCTGCCGCCGGGAAGGACCAGGGCATGGCCATCGGCCACCAGGCGCCTGCCGAGCTCGACCCAGCGCTCGCGGGTCCAGCGCTTGTCGGCGCGGCTCGCGGCGTGAAGGAGCACGGCGTAGCGACCTTCCGGCGCCCACGAGGGACGCTGCGAAGGCGGCGCGAGGCCGTAGCGCGCCGGCGGCCGGGGCGCGTATCCGAACACCGCGCCCAGGAGGATGCGGTTGCGCTCCACCGCGTGCAGGTCGCGGGGCACGCGGATGCCCACGTCGTAGAAGCGCGCGGCGAGGCGCTCGCGCGCGCTCGCGCGGTCCGGCCCGAAGGCGATCGAGCGCGCCCAGCGCGCGACGCAGCCGCTCTTCACCAGGCCCTGCGCGTCGACCACGTAATCCCACCGCGATGCCCGCAGCGCGGCGCGGCTCGCGCGCAAGGAGCGCCACGCCGCCGCGGAGAGCGGGCGATCGCGCAGCGCGCGCAGCGCGACGGGAATGGTGCGTCCGACCGCGGGATGCAGCCGCACGAGCTCCGCGTACGGCGGCTCGACCGCCCACGCGATGTCGGCGCCGGGCACGGCTTCGGCGAGATCGGTCACGGCGGGCAGGAGGTGGACCACGTCGCCGAGCGAGGAGAGCTTGACGAGCAGGATGCGCGGCGCGGGCATGGCGGCATTCTAATCCGCGCCCGGGAGGTAGAATGGCGGCCTCTGCCGCAGTCCCTTCACATCGTGGCGCAGCCCAGCGTCGACAAACTTCCCCTCACGGTCGCCATCATCGCTCTCAATGCCGCCGGGCAGATCGGGCCGTGCCTCGCGAGCGCCGCCTTCGCCGACGAGCTGCTCGTCGTCGATTCGGGAAGCACCGACGGCACGCCCGAGGTCGCGCGCAGCCACGGCGCGCGCGTGGAGAGCCGCGAGTGGCTGGGCTTCGGGCGCCAGAAGCAGCACGCCGTCTCGATCGCCCGCCACGACTGGGTCCTGTGCCTCGATGCCGACGAGCGGGTCACGCCGCGGCTCGAGCGCTCCATCCGCGAGGCGCTCGCGTCGCAGCGCTACCGCGCGTGGCGCGTCGCGCGCCGCAACCGCTTCCTCGGCCGCTGGCTCGCGCACGGCGAGGGCTATCCGGACTGGACGGTGCGCCTCTTCCATCGCGCGCACGCGAGCTGGTCCAACGACGACGTGCACGAGGCGGTGCTCACCACCGCGGAGCTGGGCGCCCTCGACGGCGACCTGCTGCACGATTCGGCCGAGGACCTCGCGACGTACATGGCGAAGCAGAACCGGTACTCTACGCTGCATGCGAAGGCGCTCTACGACCAGGGCGTGCGTGCGGGATACTGGCGGCTCGCCGCGAGCCCGCTCGCGCGCTTCTTCAAGTTCTACGTGCTGCGCCTCGGCTTCCTCGACGGCGGCCCCGGCTTCGCCCACATCATGATCGGCTGCAACAACGCCTTCCAGAAGTACCTCAAGCTGATCGAGCTGCAGCAGGCCGCCGGCCGCAGGCGGGCGCCGTGATCCTCGTGACCGGCGGCGCGGGCTTCATCGGCGCGAACTTCGTCCTCGACTGGATCGCCGCGGCGGGCGAGCCGGTGGTGAACCTCGACAAGCTCACCTATGCCGGCAACCTCGGCAGCCTCGCCTCGCTCGCCGGCGACGCGCGCCACGTGTTCGTGCAGGGCGACATCGGCGATCGCGCGCTCGTCGAGCGGCTCCTCGCCGAGCACCGGCCGCGCGCGATCGTGCACTTCGCGGCGGAGAGCCACGTCGACCGTTCCATCCACGGGCCGGGCGCCTTCGTGCAGACGAACGTCGTGGGAACGTTCGAGCTGCTCGAGGCGGCGCGCGCGCATTGGCTGGGGCTCGCGCCCGATGCGCGCGCGGCCTTCCGCTTCCTGCACGTTTCCACCGACGAGGTGTACGGCTCGCTCGGCGAGGACGATCCCCCGTTCACGGAGACGACCGCTTACGCGCCGAACAGCCCCTACTCCGCGTCGAAGGCCGCCTCGGACCACATGGTGCGCGCGTACCACCACACCTACGGGCTGCCCACGCTCGCCACGAACTGCTCGAACAACTACGGGCCGCGCCAGTTCCCGGAGAAGCTGATCCCGCTCGTGATCTCGAACGCGCTCGAAGGAAAGCGCCTGCCGGTGTACGGCGACGGGCGGCAGGTGCGCGACTGGCTCTACGTGGGCGACCACTGCGAGGCGATCCGCGTGGTGCTCGCGAAGGGCCGGCCCGGCGAGACGTACAACATCGGCGGCAACTCGGAGCGGCGCAACCTCGAGGTGGTGCACGCGATCTGCGACGCGCTGCAGGAGGCGCGGCCGCGCGCGGGCGGATACCGCGAGCTCGTCGAGTTCGTGAAGGACCGGCCCGGGCACGATCGCCGCTACGCGATCGACGCCTCGAAGATCCGCCGCGAGCTGGGTTGGGCGCCGCGCGAGACGTTCGAGTCGGGCCTCGCCAGGACGGTGCGCTGGTACCTCGACCACGGCGCGTGGGTCGCGCAGGTGAAGAGCGGCGAGTACCGGCAATGGCTCGAGGTGAACTACGCGGCGCGGAGCGCCGCATGAAGCGCCGCGGCATCATCCTCGCCGGCGGGTCGGGCACGCGGCTCTATCCCGCGACGCGCGTGGTCTCCAAGCAGCTGCTGCCGGTCTACGACAAGCCGATGGTGTACTACCCGCTCGCGACGCTGATGCTCGCGGGTATCCGCGACATCCTCGTCATCTCCACGCCCCAGGACACGCCGCGCTTCGCGGAGCTGCTGGGCGACGGCGGCGACTGGGGCCTGTCGCTTTCGTATGCCGTGCAGCCGAAGCCCGAGGGCCTCGCCCAGGCGTTCCTCATCGGGCGCGATTTCCTCGCGTCGGGGCCGAGCTGCCTCATCCTCGGCGACAACATCTTCCACGGACACGATCTCGCGGTGTCGCTCAAGCGCGCGGCGCAGGGCGGCTCGGGCGCCACGGTGTTCGCCTACCCCGTGCAGGACCCCGAGCGCTACGGCGTCGTGGAGTTCGATTCCCGGGGGCGCGCGGTGAGCATCGAGGAGAAGCCGCCCCAGCCGAAGTCGCGCTACGCGGTGACCGGCCTCTATTTCTACGACGAGGGCGTGGTGGAGGTCGCCGCGGCCCTGAAGCCCTCGGCGCGCGGCGAGCTCGAGATCACCGACGTGAACCGCGATTACCTCGCGCGCGGCGCGCTGTCGGTCGAGGTGATGGGCCGCGGCACGGCGTGGCTCGATACCGGCACGCACGAGAGCCTGCTCGAGGCGGCGCATTTCATCGAGACGATCGAGCGCCGCCAGGGGCTCAAGATCGCCTGCCCCGAGGAGATCGCGTACCGCATGGGCTACATCGACGCGGCGCAGCTCGAGCGGCTCGCGCAGCCGATGCGCAGGAACGCCTACGGCCAGTACCTCCTCGCGGTGCTGCGCGAGCGCGTGTTCTAGGCGCGATGAAGGCGATTCCCACCGCGATCCCCGAGGTCGTCGTGATCGAGCCGCGGGTCTTCGGCGACGCGCGCGGCTTCTTCTTCGAGAGCTGGAACCGGCGCGCCTTCGCGCAGATCGCGGGCCGCGACTGGGAGTTCGTGCAGGACAACCACTCGGGCTCGGCGCGCCACGTGCTGCGGGGACTGCACTACCAGGTGCGCCAGCCGCAGGGAAAGCTGGTGCGCGTGGTGGCCGGTGAAGTGTTCGACGTCGCGGTGGATTTGCGCCGCTCGTCGCCCACGTTCGGCCGCTGGGTGGGCGAGCGGCTCTCGGCACGCAACCGCCGCATGATGTGGGTGCCGCCCGGCTTCGCCCACGGCTTCCTCGTGCTCTCCGAAACCGCCGAGTTCCTCTACAAGACGACCGACTACTACGCGCCGGAGCACGAGCGCACGCTCCTCTGGAACGACCCCGCGATCGGCATCGGCTGGCCCCTCGAGGGCGAGCCGCTGCTGAAACCCAAGGACGCCGCGGGCACGCCGCTCGCGCAGGCCGAAACGTTCCCGTGATCCGCGTGCTCGTCACCGGCGCCGCGGGCCAGGTGGGCGCCGACGTGGCGCGCCTGCTGCACGGACGCGCGGAAGTCGTCGCGCGCGACCGCGCCTCGCTCGACCTCGCGCGGCCGGATGCGATCGTGCGCTGCGTGCGCGAGGTCCGTCCGCGACTCGTGGTGAACGCCGGCGCATACACCGCGGTGGACCGCGCGGAGTCGGAGCCCGAGCTCGCCCGCGCGGTGAACGCGCGAGCGCCCGAGGTCCTCGCCGAGGAGGCGCGGCGCGCCGGCGCGCTCCTCGTGCATTACTCGACCGACTACGTCTTCGATGGAACGAAACCCGTCCCTTACGTGGAGACGGACGCGCCCGCGCCGCTCAACGTGTACGGCGAGACGAAGCTCGCGGGCGAGCGCGCCGTCGCCGCGAGCGGTTGCGACCACGTGATCCTGCGCACGAGCTGGGTCTACGCGCCGCGAGGGCGCAACTTCATGCTCACGATGCTGCGACTCGCCGAGACGCGCGAAGAGCTGCGCGTCGTGGACGACCAGCGGGGCGCACCCACGGCGAGCGTCGAGCTCGCGCGTGCGACGCTCGCGCTCCTCGCGCCCCCCGAGGCGGTGCTCACGGAGGAACACGTCGCGCGGGCGGCATCGAAGCCGGGGCTCTACCACGCGACGGCGGGCGGCGAGACGACGTGGTTCGGCTTCGCCGAGGAGATCTTCCTTCGCTGGGCCGCGGTGAAACCTTCGTTCCGGCCGCCGCGTCTCGTCGCGATTCCGACACGGGACTATCCGGCCCCGGCGCGACGGCCCGCGAATTCCCTGCTCTCGAACGAGCGCCTGCACGAAGCGTTCGGCGTGCGCCTCGCGCCATGGCGCGACGGACTCGCCGAAGCGATCTCAGTCCTGGCCGCCTGAGGCTTTCGCCGGCACGCCGCGCGTGAGGGTGAAGCAGACCGCCCCATCGCGATTCGGGCCGAGCTCGATGCGATAGCCGGCCTTCTCGGCGAGGCGCGCGGTGTTGAAGAGGCCGATGCCCAGCCCGCCCGGCTGCTCGGTGGGCTCGCGGAAGAGCCGCTCGGCGACGCGCGCGGGCACGGCGCTGCCCGTATCGCAGACCGTGAGCGCGACGAAGCCCTCGCTGCAGGCGAAGTCGATCGCGATGGCGACGCCCGGTTCGCGGCCGCCCTTCGCGCGGGCGTTGTCCAGCGTGTTGTCGATGAAGTTGTCGAAGAGCGCCGCGGGGACCTGCACGTCGGCCTCGATGATCGCCTTCGTGACGACGCCGCTGCCCTCGGTGCGCCGGCCGAGCTCGTACCACCAGCCCCATGCGGTCACCGGAACCTCGGCCGTGGCGATCTCGGGGGCGCGCAGCTTGTCGAGCGTGGCCTGCAGCCGCCGGCTCAGCTGCGGGAGCTGGCGCTGGAGGAGGTTCGCGTAGCCGTCGCCGGAATCGCGCGGCACGATGGAGGTGAGGGCGTAGAGCGACTGCAGGAGGTTCTTCACGTCGTGCGTGAGGCGCGCGCCGGTCTCGTGCACCGCCTGCAGGTACGCGTTGCGCCGCAATGCCGTCTCGCGCCGCTTGCCCTCGTAGAACTCGCCGATCACCTGGGAGAGCAGGCGCATGTGCAGGAAGAGCGCCGGCGAAAGCTCCATCTGCGTATGGAACGTCACCTCGAGCCCGTGCACCACGAAGCGGCTCGCGTGGCCCGCCGGCTCGCCGAAGCGGCCTTCGCCCGCGGGCGAGCGCCATTCGCCGCCGCGCACCCACGGCAGCTCCGCGATCTCGCGCAGCGCCTGCTCGAGGAAGCGCGAGGGATCCACCTCGGTCTCGGCGAGCTCGGCGATGCGCCGCATCCACATCTCGAAGGGCATGCCGACGGAGAGCAGGTAGCGCGAGAAATACGTACGCAGGCCGCCGAAGCCGCGCATGGGAT
This sequence comes from Usitatibacter sp., assembly GCA_036377935.1. Classification (GTDB taxonomy): domain Bacteria; phylum Pseudomonadota; class Gammaproteobacteria; order Burkholderiales; family Usitatibacteraceae; genus Usitatibacter. Next base: position 2,971 of record DASUXK010000471.1, on the reverse strand, counting down.
TCCACAGGACCGCGAGCACGAAGAGCGCGAGCCCGAACCCGATCATCGTGAGCGCGACGGATGCGAGGTAGTTGCCGGCCGTGAATCGCGTGAGGGCGATCGAGCCCAGGACCAGCACCACGCCCAGCTGGAAGACCAGGACCGCGTAGAAGAAATCGAACACCTGCGCGGCCGCGGGAAGCGCGGGGCCGAGCGGCCACAGGGCGAGCAGCGCGAGGATCGCCGGCAGGAAGAACTGCGCGAAGCGGTCGACCTGCGGCGGCATCTGCTCTCCCTGGAGGACCAGGGCCGGCACGGCGCGCAGCAGCAGCACCACGAGCACGTACGCGAACGCGATCAGGTAGAAGCGGTTGCGCCGCGCGGCGTTCACCGTGAAGACGCGGCCGCCGAGGATGCCCAGCAGCACGAGCAGCCACATCACGATCATCCAGCCGGCGAGGAAGTAGAGGATCGCGAGCGTGATCGCGACGAGCAGCACGACGGACAGCGGCTCCATCTCGTGCTCGGCGGAGAAGAACGGCTGCCAGAGCAGGAACAGCCCGAAGTGCACCAGCAGCCAGATTCGCTGGAAGATTTCTCCGGGTTCCGCGTACAGCGCCGCGTGCAACGCGAGCAGCATGGCGAGCACCACCCAGCGGGCGTTGGCGGAGAGGCGCTGCGCGAGCGAGGCGGCGGTCGGCAAGGGACGGTTCTGGGGGAGGTGCGCCCGAGAATAATTGAAAAGCGGACCGGCCCGCCATCGCCCCTCGACTGTCGGCCTTCCGACGGCTTTCGTCGGCGGGCGGACGGCGCGACCTTTCCCGGGGGCTAGGGCCAAGCTTTGCGGAAACATCGAATTGCTTGTAAAACAAAGACATGCGAAACTGGCACGCCGCTTGCAGCGATACGGCTATCGCAAAGGGAGACAACATCATGAAATCGCAGCAATCGGGCTTCACCCTCGTCGAGATCGCGATCGTCCTCGTGATCATCGGCCTGCTGCTCGGCGGCATCCTCAAGGGCCAGGAGCTCATCAACAGCGCGAAGGTGAAGAACCTCGCCAACGACTTCCGCGTGATCCCGACCTACATCTACGCCTACCAGGACAAGTTCCGTTCGCTGCCGGGCGACGATTCGGCTGCCGCAGCGCACGTGAGTGCGCCAAATTCCGGTAACGGCAATGGCACGATCGACGGGGCGTGGAATGCCGACGAGTCGTCCACGGCGATCGAGTCGAACCTCTTCTGGGAGCACGTGCGACTGGCGAACCTCGCGGCGGGTCCGACGACTCCCGGCGTCGGGTTCGGTCCGGTGAACGCCATGGGTGGCCGGGTCGGCGTGACGAGCGCGAACGCCGCCCAGGCCCTCGGCGGCCTGACCGGCACCTACATGGTTTGCTCCGATGCGATCCCCGGCAAGTTCGTGAAGCAGCTGGATATCCAGATGGACGATGGCGACACGGCCAAGGGCTCCATGCGGGCCGTCCCCGCGGGTGAGACCAACCCGGCAACCGCCGCGGTCAACACGGCGACGATCAACGACGGCACCAACTACGCGGTGTGCATGGCGTTCTAGCCGCGATTAATGGGGTCAGGTTAATTTTTCAACCTGTCCCCGTTTAGAAAAGGCCCGCCATCCGGCGGGCTTTTTGTTCTTGTTGTAGGCCGCCCTGCCGCTGGCGCGTTACGCGTACATGGCTCGGTTGGCGCGAATCGACATTGCAGGATTGCCCCAGCACCTGATCGTGCGCGGGAACAATCGCGACGTCCTGTTCCGCGACGACGCGGATCGAATGATCTTCCTGCGCTTCCTTGAAGAGGCCATCGAGGCATGCGCCTGCGACCTGCATGCGTACGTCCTCATGACCAATCACGTGCATCTGCTCTCGACCGGCCACATCCCCGGAGAGCTGTCGGAGATGATGCAGCGAATCGGCCGCCGCTTCGCGCGCCTGATGAACATGCGCTGGGGACGAACCGGCACGCTTTTCGAGGGGCGCTTTCGATCGAGCCTGGTCGATAGCGAGGCCTACCTCCTCAAGTGCATGAGCTACATCGAGCTCAACCCGGTGCGCGCCGGCATGGTGCGCTCGCCGGCCGACTACGCTTGGTCGAGCTACGGCGAGAATTCCACGGGAAGCCCGGGTCGACCGCTCGTGGCCCACCCCGTCTACCGAACGCTAGGAAGCTCGAATGCGGAGCGTGGCGCAGCGTATCGCGAGTTGGTGGGCGCGGGCATTACCGACAAGGATCTCGAATGCATCAGGACAAGTGCAAGGCGATGCCGTGCTCTTGGCTCGGAGGCGTTCTGCGCCACCATCGGCTCGGAGCTTGAGAGGCCGGCGGCTCCCCGCGCGCCGGGGCGGCCGGGAAAAGGGGACAGGTCGAAAAATTAACCTGACCCCTTTTCAGCCTTGCAGGATCCGCATCTCCGCCCGGGCGAGGTTTTCCTGCGTGCCGAGGAGCACCAGCACGTCGCCCACGTGCACGGGCGTGTCGGCGGCCGGGTCGATGTCGCGCGAGCCCTTGCGGCGCACGGCGGTGACCTTCACGTCCACGGCGTCGAGGCCGAGGTCGGCGAGCGTCCTGCCGGCGCTCGGGGCGTCGGGTCCCACGACCACCGTCCTCAGGCGCGGCTCGTCGCGATCGTCCACGTCGGTGTCGGTGATGCCGTGGAAGAAGCCGGGCGTGTAGCGGTAGCGCTCCTCGCGGATTTCCCGCAGCCGCCGCAGCACGCGATTGAGCGGCATGCCGAGCTGGATCATCGTCTGCGTGCCGAGCATGAGGGAGCCCTCCACCACCTCGGCCACGATCTCGGCCGCTCCCGCCTGGCGCAGCGTCTCCACGTCGCTGTCGTCGAAGGTCCGCACGATCACCGGAATGTCGGGCCGCAGCTCGCGCACGTGCGCGAGGATGGCCAGCGCCTTGCGCGTGTCGGCGAAGCTCACCACCACCGCCACCGCGCGGCTGAGCGCCGCGGCCACCAGCACCTC
>DASUXK010000470.1:0-4954 GCA_036377935.1 Usitatibacter sp. | reverse complement strand
GCGGAGGCGGGGCCGCTCGCGGCCGGCGCGGGCGTCTTGGCGGGCGCCGTCCCCGTGGCGGCGACGGGCATGGCGCTCGCCTGCTGCGGGGAAGGCTCGGGCGTGGCGGCGGCGACCTGGGGCGCGGGGGCCGGTGCCGCTGCGGCGGCGGCCGGCTCGCTCGAGGCGGCCCGCGCTTGCGCGGGCGACGGCGACGGCGGCGCGAGCAGCTGCGCCGCGCCGAAGCCGATCGCGGCGCCCACCACGAGCACGGCCGCGAACGCGGCCGCCAGGCGGCGCGGCGAGGCGCGGCGGTTCACCACGATCTGCGTGTCGCTGATGGCGGCGCGCGCGTGGTCCGCGGTGACGGTGTGCGTGCCCGCGGCGAAGGCGGCGAGCAGCGTCTTGTCGGCGTAGATGTTGATGCGGCGCGTGAGCCCCTCGGAGGCCTCCGCGATGAGGCGCAGCGCTTCCTCGCCGAACAGGTCCGGCCCGTGGTAGCCCGCCGCGCGCAGCCGGAAGTTCACGTAGTCGCGCACCTCGCGCGCGGGCAGCGGCGCGAGGTTGAAGCTGTGGGTGATGCGCTCCTTGAGCTGGCGCATGTGCGGCAGCGCCAGGTGCTGGTCGAGCTCGGGCTGGCCGAAGAGGGCGATCTGCAGCAGCTTCTCCTTGCCCGTCTCGAGGTTCGAGAGCAGCCGGATCTCCTCGAGGGTCGCGAGCGGCATCGCGTGCGCCTCGTCGATGAGGGCCACCACCTGGCGGCCGCCGGCGTGGATCTCGATGAGGCGCTCCTGCAGCGCGCGCAGCAGCTTCGTCGTGTTGGCGCCCGCGACCTCGACCTCGAGGTCGGCGCCGATGGCGGCGAGCATCTCGTCGCGGGTGAGGCTCGGGACGGCGAGGTAGATCGTCTCGACGGTCTCGGGCAGGCGCTCCATGAGGACGCGGCACAGCATCGTCTTGCCGCTGCCCACCTCGCCGGTCACCTTCACCATGCCCTCGCCGGCGGTGATGGCGTACATCAGCGCCTCGAGCGTGGCGCCGCGGTTCGCGCCGGAGAAGAAGAACTCCGTATGCGGCGTGATGCGGAACGGCGCCTCGCGCAGCCCGAAGTGTTGGAGATACATCGTCATGTGGTCGCGGGCCGGCGGCGTTTGTTGTGGGTGTTGGTCAGCCCCGCGCCTCGCCCGAATCGGAGGCGCCCAGTTTAGCACCCGACCGCCCGGCCGCCTCCAGCCTGCCGTACAGCGTGGTGCGCGATATGCCCAGGAGGCGGGCCGCCTGGGTCATGCTGCCGTTGGCGATCTCCAGCGCGGCGTCCAGGTAGGCCTGCTCGACCGTCCGCAGCGTCGCGTCCAGGCTGAACGGGGCCCCGGAGAGCAGCTCCGCGCGCGCCCGCGCCACCGGATCGGCGCGCGCCGCCTCCGTCGCGGGAGCGAGCTCCGCCTCCAGCTCGGCGACGCCCACGGTGTATCCCGCGTACTTGGTCGTGAGGCGGATCACGATGTTCTTCAACTCGCGCACGTTGCCGGGGAAGGGGTAGGCGAGCCAGCGGGCGCGCGCCTTCTCGTCGAGCTCGAAGGGGCGCGAGGCGGTCTTCGCGGCATAGACGTCGCGGTAATGGTCGAGCAGGCGCAGCTTGTCCTCGCCCAGCTCGCGCAGCGGCGGCACCTGCAGCTCGAACACCGAGAGGCGGTGGTAGAGGTCCGAGCGGAAGCGCCCCGCGCGCACCTCCTCGCGCAGGTCGCGGTTGGTCGCGGCGACGATGCGCGCGCGGCTCACGCGCGTCTGCGTCTCGCCCACCCGCTGGTACTCGCCGTTCTCGAGCACGCGCAGCAGCTTCGGCTGCAGGTCGGCGGGCAGCTCGCCGATCTCGTCGAGGAAGAGCGTGCCCTCGCCCGCGTCCTCGAAGTACCCCGACTTCGACTGCTGCGCGCCGGTGAAGGCGCCGCGCGCATAGCCGAAGAGCGTGGGCTCGACGAGCGTGGGCGAGATCGCCGCGCAGTTGAGCGCGAGGAAGGGCTCGCGCGCGCGCGGGCTCAGGTGGTGCAGCGCGAAGGCGACGCGCTCCTTGCCGCTGCCCGACTCGCCCTCGACCAGCGCCGGGAAGGACGAGGCGGCGTAGAGATCGATCTGGCTGCGCAGCCGGCGCAGCGCGGGGCTCTCCCCGATGAGGGTGTGGGCGCCGTCCTCCTCCCGGCGGTCGATGCCGGGGGCGCCCAGGGCGCGCGCGAGGACCGTGCGCAGCAGCTCCGGATCGCAGGGCTTGGGCACGAAGTCGGCCGCGCCGAGGGCGCGCGCGCGGCGCGCGTTGGATTCCTCGTTCTGCCCGGTGAGCACCACGATGCGCACCTGCGGCGCGTGGGCGAGGAGGTCGCCGATCAGCTTGAAGCCCTCGTTGGGCAGGTTCTGCACCGGCGGCAGGCCCAGGTCGATGAGCGCCACGTCGGGCGTGAGGCCGGCGCGCAGGATCGCGACCGCGGACGCGCGGTCCTCGGCGTGCGCGACCTCGTACTCGCGCGCGAGCGCGAACGACAGCGTCTCGCCGATCAGCGGATCGTCGTCCACGAGCAGCAGGCGGGGCCGGGTCACGGCGCCGCCCGCTCGCACGGCATATGCGCGCAACGTTGCACGCCGGGATTATAGGGGAGGGCGCCGGGGCAAAGCTGGTAAAATGCGGGCCTTTCCGTTGGCGATTTCCCGAGTGCCCGCAGAACCCCTGGTCGACGTCCGGTCGGTGAATTTCTCGTACGACGCGGCCAGCCCGCGCGCGGTGCTCAAGGGAATCGACCTGCGCGTGCCGCGCGGCAAGATGGTCGCCATCATGGGCGCCTCCGGCAGCGGCAAGACCACGCTGCTGCGCCTCATCGGCGGGCAGCTTCGCCCCACCGAGGGCGACGTCCTCATCGCCGGCCGGTCGCTGCGCTTCATGGACGAGGCGGGGCTCTACGCGCTGCGCCGGCGCATGGGCATGCTCTACCAGTTCGGCGCCCTCTTCACCGACATGTCGGTCTTCGAGAACGTCGCCTTCCCGGTGCGCGAGCACACGAGCCTGCCGGAGCGCATCGTGCGCGACCTCGTGCTGCTCAAGCTCGAGGCGGTCGGCATGCGCGGCGCCCAGCGCCTGATGCCCGGCGAGCTCTCGGGCGGCATGGCGCGCCGCGTGGCGCTCGCCCGCGCCGTGGTGCTCGATCCGCTGCTGGTGCTGTACGACGAGCCCTTCGCGGGCCTGGATCCCATCGCCATGGCGGTGATCGCGTCGCTCATGCGTCGCCTGAACGACGCGCTGGGCGCGACCTCGATCGTCGTCTCCCACGACGTCGTGGAATCGCTGCGCATCGTCGACTACGTGTACCTCGTCGCCGACGGCGTGATCGTGGGCGAGGGCACGCCGGAGGAGATGCGCCGCTCGGAGATTCCCTACGTGCGCCAGTTCGTGCAGGGCGCGAGCGAAGGGCCGGTGCCGTTCCACTTCCCGGCGCGGCCCTACGACGAGGAAGTGCGCAAACGCCCGGGGGCGCGCCGTGCTTGACCGCGTTCGCCGCCCCATCCAGGCGCTCGGCCATCGCGTGGTCGACGGCATCTGGCGCATGGGCTCGATGGCGCGCTTCTTCGCGCTCGTGCTCGCCTCCTCGGCCACCAGCTTCCAGCGCTTCGGCCTGGTGATGCGCGAGGTCTACTTCACCGGCGTGCTCTCGCTGGTCATCATCGTCGTCTCGGGGCTCTTCGTGGGCATGGTGCTCGGCCTGCAAGGCTACGAGACGCTGCAGAAGTACGGCGCGACCGAATCGATCGGCGTGCTGGTGGCGCTCTCGCTCGTGCGCGAGCTGGGCCCGGTGGTCGCGGCGCTGCTCTTCGCCTCGCGCGCGGGCTCGGCGATCACCGCCGAGATCGGCCTCATGAAGGCGACCGAGCAGCTCTCGGCGATGGACATGATGGCGGTCTCGCCGATGGCGCGCGTCATCGCGCCGCGCTTCTGGGCGGGCGTGATCTCCATGCCGATGCTCGCCGCGCTCTTCGAGTGCATGGGCGTCTTCGGCGGCTACGTCGTCGCGGTGGTGCTGATCGGCGTCGACAACGGCGCCTTCTGGTCGCAAATGCAGGCGTCGGTGGACTTCCGGTATGATGTGCTGAACGGCGTCGTGAAGAGCTTCGTGTTCGGCATCGCCATCACGATCATCGCGACCTTCGAGGGATACGACGCGCCGCCCACCGCGGAAGGCGTCTCGCGGGCGACGACCCGCACCGTGGTGAGCTCCGCGCTCACGATCCTCGCCCTGGACCTCATCCTCACGTCGTTCATGCTGCGCGGCGGGGGATAGGCCCACTCTCGTACAGAAGAACAGGATGGAAAGAACGACGATCGACCTGTGGTTCGGAGCCTTCGTCGCCGCCGGCTTCGCGGCGCTGCTGGTGCTCGCGCTCAAGGTGGGCAACCTCGGCGCCGAGCGGCCCGGCGACACCTACAAGGTCGAGGCGCGCTTCGACAACATCGGCGGCCTCAAGGTGCGCGCGCCGGTGAGGAGCGCCGGCGTGACGGTCGGGCGCGTGGCCGACATCCACTTCGACAACCAGCGCTTCCAGGCCGACGTCACGCTCGCCATCGACAAGCGCTACACCTTCCCCAAGGACACGAGCGCGGCGATCCTCACCTCGGGGCTGCTGGGCGAGAACTACGTCGGGCTCGACGCGGGCGGCGACGAGGCCAAGCTCAAGGCCGGCGACCGCATCACCCTCACGCAATCGGCCGTCGTCCTGGAGCGACTGATCGGCCAGTTCCTCTTCAGCAAGGCGCAGGAGGAGCCGGCCGCCGCCGCCGCGCCCGCCGGCGCGCTCCCGGAGCCGCCCGGCCTCGGCAAGAAGTAGGCCGGAACCGCGCCTTCGCGCGGCCGGTCGAATCGCATCGACACCAGAAACCACGGGGATTCCCATGCTGCTGCGTTTCCTGCTCGTCCCGCTCATCGCCGCCTTCGTGCCC
>DASUXK010000469.1:0-2051 GCA_036377935.1 Usitatibacter sp. | reverse complement strand
TACACGCGCGAGCGGATGGAGGAGCTCGCGGCGCTGCAGGGACGCAACCAGAAGCTCGTCGAGTCGCTCGCGCGCCGGGCCTCGCTCGAGCGCGCGCGCATCGAGCAGGCGCGGGCGATGCTCATGGGGCTTCGCACCCTGCACGTGCGCCACGCGGAGGAGCTCTCGCGGCTCCTGGATCCCGACGCGATGCGCGCCGCGGGGATGCGCGCCCGCCGGGCGGTGCTCGACAGCGCCTTCTCGAGCGGGATCGGCGAGGCGCTGGACGAGTTCTTCTCGCAGGCGCGCTCGCGCCTCGGGTCGGCGATCGCCATCATCGGCGAGGCGCGCACGATGATGGAGAACGTCGGACGCGGCCTCGCTCGCGACCACGGCATCGCCCCGCCGGAGATCGGCGCCTTCGCCACCGACCGTTTCCCCCTCGAGATCGAGCGCCTCGAGCAACGCTGCGCGCGCGACTTCAAGGGCACGGCAAGCCTCGTGCTGCACCGGCGCAAGACCCTGGGCGCCCTCTTCTTCGATACCGTGGCGCTGCAGGTCGTGCGCGTCTTCGAGATCGCCGATCGCGAGGTCCGCACCTGGATGAACGCCTTCGTGCGGCCGATCGAGGCGCAGGTCTCGGCGCTGCAGGAGCAGGCGAACGGCCGCATCGAGGGCATGGGCCGCATCCAGGACGCCGAGGGCGACCTCGTCGCGCGCCTCGCCGAGCTCGAGGCGATCGCGGCGGACGTGGCCTCGCAAGGCGAGCAGCTCGAGGCGCACGCCGCGCGCCTCGCGGCGCTGGTCGAGGCCGAGCCCGAGCGCTCCCTCGCCTAGCGGCTCACTCGCCGGCCGCCGCCTTCTCGCGCTCCAGCCGCTCGTACTTCGCGAGCAGCTCCTCGCGCGTCTCCACGTGCTCGGGGTCGAACGGAATGCAGTCGACCGGGCACACCTCCTGGCACTGGGGCTGGTCGAAATGCCCCACGCATTCGGTGCAGCGGCGGAAGTCGATCACGTAGATCTCCTCGCCCATGGAGATCGCGCCGTTCGGGCACACCGGCTCGCAGACGTCGCAGTTGATGCACTGGTCGGTGATCTTGAGGGCCATCGATTCGCGCGCCTCAGCCGGCCTTCGCCTTCCCGATCTTCTCGCGCATGCGCTGCGCGGTGAGCGGGTGCACGAAGGCCGTGATGTCGCCGCCGAGCACCGCGATCTCGCGCACGATGGTCGCGGAGAGGAAGAGGTACTTGTCCGACGGCGTGAGGAACAACGTTTCGACCCCGGGGGCGAGGCGGCGGTTCATCCCCGCGAGCTGGAACTCGTACTCGAAATCGGAGACCGCGCGCAGCCCGCGCAGGATCACGCTCGCCGCCTGCTCCTTCACGAACTCCGAGAGCAGGCCCGTGAAGCCCTGCACGCTCACGTTCGCGTACGGGGCGAGGACATCGCGGGCGAGCGCCACGCGCTCGTCCAGCGAGAAGAACGGGCGCTTCGCCTGGCTGTGCGCCACGCCGACGACGACCTCGTCGAAGAGCCGCGATGCGCGCTGGATGAGGTCCTCGTGCCCGTTGGTGATCGGGTCGAAGGTGCCGGGGTAGACGGCGCGCGTGATGGTCATGGCGGAGCGAGCTCGAAAAGGGCATAGCGTACAGCGCCCGCGCGCCCTTCGCGAAGCGCCCGCCACGGCGCGGCCGGCGCGAGCGGCTCCGCGCTTTCCACGTAGACCCGGCCACCGGGCTTCATGCGCCCGGAAAGGGCCGCGAGCGCGCGGGCGGCGAGACCGCTCGCGTACGGCGGATCCACGAACGCCACGTCGAACCGCTCGCCGTCGCGCGCGAGGAACGCCAAAGCGTCGCCCTGTACGACCTCGGCCCCCGAGGCGCCCAGCTCGCGGGCGGCGGCGCGCAACGCCGCGGCCGACTGCCGGTCGCGCTCCACGAGGACGGCGCGAGAAGCGCCGCGCGAGAGCGCCTCGAAGGCGAGTACGCCGCTGCCGGCGAAGAGGTCCAGCACCGCCAGGCCGTCGAGGCGCTGTCCGAGCCAGTTGAAGAGGGTTTCGCGCACCCGGTCG
>DASUXK010000468.1:0-2384 GCA_036377935.1 Usitatibacter sp. | reverse complement strand
GGCGCGCGCGTCGTACGGAGCCACGCGCAGCTCGCCGTGGTCGGCGCGGGCGCGGTCGCGGGGCTCGCGCTATGCCGCGATGCCCGCTCGCCGCCGAGCGAGGCGCCGCCGCTGCCCCACGGACGGCGCGCGGGATTCGCGCTGCTGGCGACGTACGTGCTGCTGCTCGCGGCGCTTCCCTTCGCCGCGGGCGCATTCGGCGGCATCGCGGCGCTCGCGTGGGCTTTCTATCGGTCGGGTGCGCTCGTCTTCGGCGGCGGCCACGTGGTGCTGCCGCTCCTGCAGCAGGCGGTGGTGGAGCCCGGGTGGCTCACGCGCGACGAGTTCCTCGCGGGCTACGGCGCGGCGCAGGCGGTGCCGGGGCCGATGTTCACCCTCGCCTCGTACCTCGGTGCGCGGATCCCGGATGTGCTGGGGCCCGCGGGCAATTCGACGCTGGCGGTGGCCGCCATCTTCCTGCCCGGCTTCCTCCTCATCTCCGCGGTGCTGCCGCTCTGGCGCTCGCTCTCGGCGCATCCGGCCGCGGCGCGCGCCATCGCGGGCGTGAATGCGGCCGTCGTGGGCCTCCTCGCCGCCGCGCTCTACGACCCGGTGTGGACCAGCGCGATCGTCTCGCCCGTGGATGCCGGCATCGCGATCGTCGGCTTCACGATGCTCGCGGCGTGGCGCGCGCCCGCCCTCGCCGTGGTCGCGTGGTGCGTGGCCGCCGCCTTCGTCCGGTCGGCCTTGGGCTGATTGGCGTCAAGGCCGGGGCGCGGGGCGGGCCTAGGATGGCCTCATCCCCCCGGAGGACATTCCATGCCCCGCAAGATTCCCCAGGTCGGCGCGCCCGATCCCGAGCGCAACACCTCCCCCATCTTCGACGAGGACGACTACGACGAGCCCTCGCTCGACCTCGAGCTGCAGAGCGGCGCGTGCTACTTCAACGACATCGCCTACAACCTCGGCGACTACGTGCTGAGCGGCAACGAGCTGCTGCACTGCGAGCTGGGCGGCGTGTGGATCCGCCGGGGCGAGCTGCATGAGCCCGAAACCCTCGGTACATAACGCCGACATCGCGCGCTGCTTCGACGAGATCGCGGACCTCCTCGAGCTGGAGGGCGCCAACCCCTTCCGCATCCGCGCGTACCGCAACGCCTCGCGCGTGGTGGGCGAGCTGCAGCTGGACCTCGCCGCGCGGCTCGCCGAAGGCGCGCAGCTGCCGAGGATCGCCGGCATCGGCGAGGACCTGGCGGGAAAGATCGGCGAGATCGGCTCCACCGGCACGTGCACGGCGCTCGAGGAGCTGCGCGCGCGCTTCCCGCCGGGCATCACGGAGCTCCTGCGCCTTCCCGGGCTGGGGCCGAAGCGCGCGGCGCTCCTGCACGAGAGGCTCCATGTCGATTCGCTCGAGGACCTGAAGCGCGCCGCGGCGGCCGGCAGGCTGCACGAGGTCCCGGGCTTCGGCGAGAAGAGCGAGCAGAAGCTGCTCGAGGCGGTGCAGGCGCGCCTTTCGAAGTCGCGGCGCTTCAAGCTCGCCTTCGCCGCGCAATACGCCGAGCCGCTCGCGAAGTACCTCGGCGCCACGGTGGCCGGGAGTTACCGGCGCATGAAGGAGACGGTGGGCGACCTCGACCTCCTCGTCGCGGCGAAGCAGGCCGCGCCCGTGATCGAGCGCTTCGTGAAGCACCCGGAGGCGAGGGAGATCCTCGCCCGCGGCACGACGAAGGCGACGGTGGTGCTCGCCTGCGGGCTGCAGGTGGACCTGCGCGTCGTGGCGCCCGAATCGTTCGGCGCGGCGCTGCACTACTTCACCGGATCGAAGGCGCACAACATCGCGGTGCGGCGCATGGGCATGGCCCTGGGCCTCAAGATCAACGAGTACGGCGTCTTCCGCGGCGAGGAGCGCATCGCGGGCGCGACGGAGGCGTCGGTCTATCGCGCGATCGGGCTGCCTTTCATCGAGCCGGAGCTGCGCGAGATGCAGGGCGAGCTGCGGGCGGCGAAGGAAGGCACGCTTCCGGATCTCGTCACGCTCGCCGATCTTCGCGGCGACCTGCACGTGCACACCACGGCGAGCGACGGGCGCGCGAGCCTCGCGGAGATGGCGCGCTCGGCGAAGGCGCGCGGCCTCGACTATCTCGCGATCACCGACCACGCCTCGCGCATCGCCGTGACGCACGGCCTCGACGCGAAGCGCCTCGCCGCCCAGGCGCGCGAGATCGACGCGCTGAACTCCTCGCGCGCCGGCCCTGTCCTACTGCGCGGCACCGAGGTGGATATCCTCGAGGATGGAAGCCTCGACCTGCCCGACGCGGCCCTCGCGAAGCTCGACCTGGTCGTGGGCGCCGTGCACGCCAAGTTCAACCTGTCGCGAGCCCGTCAGACGCAGCGCATCCTCGCCG
>DASUXK010000467.1:0-4827 GCA_036377935.1 Usitatibacter sp. | reverse complement strand
GTCGTCGCCATGGCGATCTTCCTCGGCATCCTCGTCGTGGGATTCATCTACGAGTGGAAGAAGGGCGCGCTCGAATGGGAATGAAGGAGCTTTCGCATGGCTGAAGGCGGTGGGGTGACCCAGCAGGGGTTCGTCGTCACGCAGGTCGACAACGTGCTCAACTGGGCGCGCACGGGGTCGCTCTGGCCCATGACCTTCGGGCTCGCCTGCTGCGCGGTGGAGATGATGCATGCCGGAGCATCGCGCTACGACCTCGACCGCTTCGGCATCGTGTTCCGCCCGAGCCCGCGGCAGTCGGACCTGATGATCGTCGCCGGCACCCTGTGCAACAAGATGGCTCCCGCCATGCGCAAGGTGTACGACCAGATGGCCGAGCCGCGCTGGGTCGTCTCCATGGGCTCGTGCGCCAACGGCGGCGGCTATTACCACTATTCGTATTCGGTGGTGCGCGGCTGCGACCGCATCGTGCCGGTGGACATCTACGTGCCCGGCTGCCCGCCCACGGCGGAGGCGCTGCTCTACGGCCTGATCCAGCTGCAGAACAAGATCCGCCGCACCCAGACCATCTCGAGGCGCTGAAGCATGCCCGGCTCCCTGGACGACCTGCAAGCCGCGCTCGACCGCGCCCTGGGCGAGCGCATCCAGGGGCGCAGGCTCGACCGCGGCCAGCTCACGATCGAGGTCGGCGCGGCCGATCTCCTCGAGGCCGCGACCCGCCTGCGGGACGACGAGTCGCTCGCGTTCTCCACGCAGCTCGACCTCCTCGGCGTCGACTACCACGGCATCACGAACGACACCGGCGGCCCGCGCTTCGCGGTGGTCTACATCCTGCTCTCGCTCAGGCACAACTGGCGCCTGCGCATGCGGGTCTATTGCCCGGACGACGACTTCCCCGCGCTCGATTCCGTGATCGGCGTGTGGCCCTCGGCCAACTGGTACGAGCGCGAGGCCTTCGACCTCTACGGCATCGTCTTCAAGGGCCATCCGGACCTGCGGCGCATCCTCACCGACTACGGCTTCGTGGGCCACCCGTTCCGCAAGGATTTCCCGGTGATGGGCTACGTCGAGATGCGCTACGACCCGGAGCAGCAGCGCGTGATCTACCAGCCGGTCACGATCGAGCCGCGCGAGATCGTCCCGCGCGTCGTCCGCGAGGACGCCTACGGCGATTCCGGAAAGACCGACTAGTCGAATGGCAGAGATCCGCAACTACACCATGAACTTCGGGCCGCAGCACCCGGCGGCCCACGGCGTGCTGCGCCTCGTGCTCGAGCTCGACGGCGAGGTGATCCAGCGCGCCGACCCGCACATCGGGCTGCTGCACCGCGCCACCGAGAAGCTCGCCGAGACGCGCACGTACCTGCAGAACGTGCCGTACATGGACCGCCTCGACTACATGTCGATGATGTGCAACGAGCACGCGTACGTCATGGCGGTGGAGCAGCTGCTCGGCGTGGAGGTCCCGGTCCGCGCGCAGTACATCCGCGTGATGTTCGACGAGATCACGCGCATCCTCAACCACCTGCTGTGGATCGGCTCGCACGCGCTCGACGTGGGCGCGATGACGGTCTTCCTGTACGCGTTCCGCGAGCGCGAGGACCTGATGGACATGTACGAGGCCGTGAGCGGCGCGCGCATGCACGCGGCCTACTACCGCCCGGGCGGCGTGTACCGCGACCTGCCCGAGCGCATGGCGCAGTACCAGGAGTCGAAGGCCCGGCCGACGACGAAGATCGCCGAGCTCAACAAGAACCGCCAGGGCTCGCTCCTCGACTTCATCGAGGATTTCACGGACCGCTTCCCCGGCTACGTCGACGAGTACGAGACGCTCCTCACCGAGAACCGCATCTGGAAGCAGCGCACGGTCGGCATCGGCGTCGTGACGCCGGAGCGCGCGCAGGCGCTCGGGTTCACGGGCCCGATGCTGCGCGGCAGCGGCGTCGAGTGGGACCTGCGCAAGACCCAGCCCTACGAGGTCTACGATCGCATCGACTTCGACATCCCCGTCGGCACGAACGGCGACTGCTACGACCGCTACCTCGTGCGCGTGCAGGAGATGCGCGAGTCGAACCGGATCATCAGGCAGTGCATCGACTGGCTGCGCAAGAACCCCGGCCCCGTCATCACGACGAACCACAAGGTGGCGCCGCCGACGCGCGAGCAGATGAAGTTCAACATGGAGGACCTGATCCACCACTTCAAGCTCTTCACCGAGGGCATGCACGTCCCCCCCGGGGAGGCGTATGCCGCGATCGAGCATCCGAAGGGGGAGTTCGGGGTCTTCATCTTGAGCGACGGGGCGAACAAGCCGTGGCGGCTCAAGCTGCGCTCGCCGGGCTTCCCGCACCTCGCCGCCATGGACGAGATGGCGAAGGGCCACATGATCGCCGACGTGGTGGCCATCATCGGCACCATGGACATCGTGTTCGGGGACATCGACCGATGAGCGGCGGCAAGCGCACGATCGACCAGCGCGTCGTGAACGTCGACGAGCTGGCGCTCGAGCGCTTCGAGAAGGGCGCGAAGTTCGCGTGCGAGGCCGCGCGCATCGGGCCGCTCCTGGGCGCGAAGCACCTGGGCTACTCGTACGACGTGGTGCCCCCGGGCAAGCGCTCGTGCCCGTTCCACAGCCACCGCGCCGAGGAGGAGATGTTCTTCGTCGTGCGCGGGACGGGGACGCTGCGCTACGGCAACGAGACGCGGCGCATCCGCGCCGGCGATTTCATCTGCTGCCCGACCGGTGGCCCGGAGACGGCGCACCAGATCGTCAACGATTCGGACGCCGAGCTCGCGTACATCTCGGTCTCCACGATGATGCCGGCCGAGGTCTGCGAGTATCCGGATTCCGGAAAGATCGGCGCCTTCGGCGCGGGCGAAAGGCGCCTGCGCCACATGACGGCGGCCGCAGCGGCCGTCGACTACTGGAAGGACGAGGTTTGACCATGGCGTTGCTGAACGCCGAATCGCTGGGCAGGATCGAGCGCGAGCTCGGGAAGTATCCGCCGGAGCAGAAGCAGTCGGCGGTGATGTCCGCGCTGCGCATCGCGCAGGAGCAGCACGGCTGGCTCCCGAACGAGCTGATGGAGGAGGTCGCGCAGGTCCTCGGCATGCCCCCGGTGTGGGTGTACGAGGTGGCGACCTTCTACAACATGTACAACCTGAAGCCGCTCGGCAAGCACAAGCTCGTGATGTGCACGAACCTGCCGTGCGCGCTCTCCGGCGCCGTGGAGGCGGCGGAGCACCTCAAGCGCCGCTGCGGGCTGGAAGCGTTCAACCAGACCTCGTCCGACGGCCGCTTCACCGTGAAGGAAGGCGAGTGCCTCGGCGCCTGCGGCGACGCGCCGGTGATGATCGTCGACGACAAGCGCATGTGCTCGCGCATGACGCCCGATCGGCTCGACGCGCTCCTGGAGGAGCTGGCGGGAGTCCCCGACTCGTCGGGGCAGGAGAAATGACCATGCCGATCTTCGACTACGGCCCCGATGCCGTGATCATGAAGGGCCTCGACGGCGAGAACTGGGACCTCAAGGGCTACGAGGCGCGCGGCGGCTACCAGGCGCTGCGGCGCATCGTGAACGAGAAGATGTCGCCCGAGGCGGTGATCGCCGAGGTGAAGAAGTCGGCGCTGCGCGGCCGCGGCGGCGCGGGCTTCCCGACCGGCCTCAAGTGGTCCTTCATGCCGAAGAGCTACACCGGCCAGCGCTACCTCGTCTGCAACTCCGACGAGGGCGAGCCGGGCACGTTCAAGGACCGCGACATCCTGCGCTACAACCCGCACGCGCTGATCGAGGGCATGATCATCGGCGGCTACGCCATCGGCGCGACGGTGGGCTACAACTACATCCACGGCGAGATCTGGGCCGAGTACGAGCGCTTCGAGCAGGCGCTGCAGCAGGCGCGCGACGCGGGCTACCTCGGGCGCGACATCCTGGGAGGCGGCTTCGATTTCGAGCTGTACGCGCACCACGGCTTCGGCGCCTACATCTGCGGCGAGGAGACGGCGCTCCTCGAGTCCCTCGAGGGCAAGAAGGGCCAGCCGCGCTACAAGCCGCCGTTCCCCGCGACCTACGGCCTGTACGGCAAGCCCACCACGATCAACAACACCGAGACCTTCGCCGCCGTGCCGGGCATCATCGCCAACGGCGCCGACTGGTTCCTCGCGCTCGGCAAGCCGAACAACGGCGGCACCAAGATCTTCTCGGTCTCCGGGCACGTGAACCGCCCCGGCAACTACGAGGTGAAGCTGGGCACTCCCTTCGCGAAGCTCCTCGAGATGGCGGGCGGCATGCGCGGCGGCAAGAAGCTGAAGGGCGTCATTCCCGGCGGCTCCTCCATGCCCGTGCTCACCGCCGAGGTGATGATGAGCCTCGACATGGACTACGACTCGATCGCCAAGGCGGGCTCCTTCCTCGGCTCCGGCGCGGTGATCGTCATGGACGAGGACACGTGCATGGTGAAGGCCGCCGAGCGCCTCGCCTACTTCTACTACGAGGAGTCGTGCGGCCAGTGCACGCCGTGCCGCGAGGGCACCGGCTGGCTCTACCGCATCATCCATCGCATCGAGACGGGCGAGGGACGCCAGGAAGACCTGGACCTCCTCCTCGACCTCGCCGACAACATCCAGGGCCGCACCATCTGCGCGCTGGGCGATGCCGCGGCGATGCCGGTGCGCGCGTTCGTGAAGACCTACCGCGACGAGTTCCAGCACCATATCGACCACAAGCGCTGCACCGTCGCGCCGGGCGGATACAGCTCCGCGAATCCCGACGTCGCCAAAATGGCGGCGGACTGACATGAAAACCGGGGACAGACCACATTTTCCAAAGT
>DASUXK010000466.1:0-4488 GCA_036377935.1 Usitatibacter sp. | reverse complement strand
CGGCGCGCGTGTGGATCACGAGGGGCTTCGCCACCTCGCGCGCGGCGTGCGCGATGGGCCCCGCCCGATCCGCCTCCGGGAGCGCCGAGAGCAGCTCGCCCACGCGCACCATCTGCCGGGGAAAGACCAGGCGGCGGAAGTCGAGGTGCCGCCCGAGCTCCTCGCCCATGTCCTCCTGGTGCGCCTGGAAGACCGCGAAGCCGCTCTCGGGCCGGGCCTTCACGAAGCCCTCGACGCCCATGGCGGCCGCGGCCGCCACGATCTCCTGCGCGCACTCCTTCTCGAAGCCCGCGCGGCATTCGAGCAGGATCCGGGAGGGCTTCACGCCGGACGCGCGTCGCGGAACAGGGCGAAGAAGTTGGCGCTCGTCGCGCGCGCCAGCTCCTCGACGGGCATGCCGCGCAGCCGCGCCACCTCCTCGGCCACGTGGCGCACGAAGGCCGGCTCGTTGGTCTTGCCGCGATGGGGCACGGGCGCGAGGAAGGGCGAGTCGGTCTCGACCAGCATCCGCTCGACGGGCACGCGCACCGCCACGTCGCGCAGCGCCTGCGCGTTCTTGAACGTGACGATGCCCGAGAACGAGATGCGGAAATCCATGGCCATGGCCGCCTCGGCCACTTCCCAGCTCTCGGTGAAGCAATGCATCACGCCGCCCACTTCCGCGGCGCGCTCCTCGCGCATGATGGCGAGGGTGTCCTCGGCGGCGGCGCGCGTGTGGATCACGAGGGGCTTCGCCACTTCGCGCGCGGCGCGGATGTGCGCCCGGAAGCGCTCGCGCTGCCACTGCGTGTCGCCTTCGACGCGGAAGTAATCGAGGCCGGTCTCGCCGACCGCGACCACCTCGGGATCGCTCGCCAGGCGCACGAGCTCGGCGACGTCCGCCTCGCGCCCGTCGCGCCGCTCGTCGGGATGCACGCCGGCGGAGCACCACACGTTCGGCAGCTTCCGGGCGACTTCGAGCACGGCGGGAAAGGTCTCGAGGGTCGTGCTGATGGTGAGCGCGTAATCGACGCCGTTGTCGGCCATGCGCCGCACGACGCCATCGAGGTCGGAACGCAGCTCGGGAAAGTCCAGGTGGCAATGGGAATCGACCAGCATGGCTCGCATTCTACAAGGGGTAGGAATCGGCCCACGACCGATTCCGGCGCGGGGCGATGGCTCGCGCGGGGGCGCGTCCGCGAAATTGGAGGATGCACCCCGGACTCTTGGAGGAAGCCATGAACACGAAACTCATCCACGCCGCCGTCGTGGGCGCGCTCGCCGCGGCCGGCACGCTCGCCGCCCACGCCGAGGAGCGCGTCTACCGGATCGAGAGCGACTACGCCCATCGCGTTGCCCGCGCGCCCGACTGGAACGTCGCGGCCGCCGACGGCATGTGCCGCCTGCGCATCTGGGTGGACGACCGCGCGCGCGTGAAGTTGCGCGGCGACCGCATCGAGGTGGAGACGGATTCGGGCAAGCGCAGCTTCGACCAGGGCAGCGCCTGCACGCAGCCCCTGCCCGACCACGCGGTGGCCGACTTCCACGTGGTGGTCGAGCACGGACGCGGCACGGTGATGGAAGTGCGCGCGCCCGAAGGCGGCAACGACTACACCGGCGGGGTCAGCGTCGACGACCCGCAGGACGGCGGGGACACCTACCAGCTCGTGATGGCCTGGCGCAACCCGGGCGTGGTCGTGGGCAGCGCGGTCGTCGCCCCTCCCGCCGTGGTGGCGAGCGCCGGTGCGCCGGTGGTCGCGGACAGCGCGCCGCTCGGCGACTACACGTACGTCGACGAGGTGCGCGCCTGCCAGGACAAGGTGCGCGCGGAGTTCCTGCAGCGCAACCGCGACGGCGCGGCGTACCTCGAGTTCGATTCGCCGGCGCGCACGGAGCACCTGGTCGGGATGCCGCGCATGCACATCCGCGGATCGGCGTGGGCGCGCAACCGCAGCGAGGACGCGCGCATCCGCTACCGCTGCACGATCGACAACCAGGAGCAGCGCGTGCTGTCCGCGAGCTACGACGTGCGCGGCCCGCGGCACCTCTCGTCGCTGCAGTAGCGCCTAGCCGCGGTAGAGCCAGTCCCGGGTGAGCGGAAAGGCGCTGCGCCCGGGCTGGGCGTGCTTGGAGGCGAGCACCTGGTGGATCGACATCCACCCCTGCTCGAAGCCGTACGCGCATCCCGCGAGGTACACGCGCCAGATGCGCGCGGTGCGCTCGTTGGAGGCGGCCACCGCCCGCGGCAGCACGCGCTCGAAATTCTCGCTCCAGTGGGCGCACGTCTTCGCGTAGTGCGCCCGCAGGCACTCGACGTCGTGCACCTCGAGGCTCGCCGCGCCCATGTCGTGGATCGCGCGATGCAGGTGCGGGAGCTCCCCGCGCGGGAACACGTAGCGGCCGATGAACTCGCCCGCGCCCATCCCCACCGCGCGGTTGTCCACGTCGGTCGACGTGATGCCGTGGTTCATGAAGAGGCCCCGCTCCTTGAGCAGCCGGCGCACCACGCCGAAGTAGGTGGGCAGGTTCTTCAGGCCCACGTGCTCGAACATGCCGACGCTCGCGATCTTGTCGAACATGCCTTCGCCCGGGACGTCGCGGTAATCCTGCAGCAGCACCCGGCAGCGGTCCTGGAGCCCCGCCGCGCGGATGCGCTCGTTGGCGAGCCGGAACTGGTTCTCGGAGAGCGTGATCCCCGTCGCGTCCACGCCGTACTTCTCCGCGGCGCGGATCACGAGCGCGCCCCAGCCGCAGCCGATGTCGAGGAATTTCTCGCCCGGTTTCAGCATGAGCTTGGTGCAGATGTGGTCGAGCTTCTGCAGCTGCGCCTGCTCGAGGGTGTCGTCCTCGCGCTTGAAGTACGCGCACGAGTAGACCATGCGCGGGTCGAGCCAGAGGGCGTAGAACTCGTTGGAGACGTCGTAGTGGTAGCCGATCGCCTCGCGGTCGTCGCGCTTGGTGTGCCGGGAGTGGCCGCCGTGGAGCGAATCGAAGAGCGGCTTGGGCCCCGAGCGCGAGATCGCCTCGGCGCTGCGGATCGCCGCGTTGAGGTCGCCCTCGAGGTCGGCGTATCCGTCGATGTACGCCTCGGCGAGCGAGAGCAGGCTCGGCTTCATGAAGGCCGAGGCGGCGCGCGTGCCTTTCAGCCGCACCGTCACCTCCGGCTGCTCGGAGAAGGCGACCTCGCGCCCGTCCCACAGCACCAGGCGCACCGGCGCGTGGACGTTCTTCTTCAGGTTGGAGAGGGCATGTTCGAGCGGTCTTTCCCAGAACACAGGCGGTCCTCCTTCATGGAGACGGAAAGTCGCCCGGCGCGCCGGGCCGCCGGACTTCAGATGGTATGCGTCGGACGCGACGACTGCAGCGCCCCGGCCAGCAGTCCCTCGACCTTCTTCCGGAGCTCGCGCGCCACCTCGCCATCGTGCAGCTGCACGCCGATGCCCTGGGGGCGGTTGCCCGCGCTGTGCGCCGGATTGATCCATGCCACGTTGCCCTGCAGCGGGATCTTGTTCGGGTCGTCGAGCAGCGTGAGCAGGATCAGCACTTCCTCGCCCAGAGAATGGGACCGGTTGCTGGGCAGAAAGATTCCCCCGTGCTTGAGCAGGGGTATCCACGCCGCATAGAGCGCGGACTTGGAACGGATCACCAGGGTGAAGACCCCGGGACGGGTCGCGACGGATTCGGCGGTGGCGGCTTCGCTCATGGCCTCGCTCCGATGGTGGCTCGATTGTAGGCCATCAGCAGGTGCTCGGCCAGCAGCCGGGGATTGAGGGGATGCGCGGCGAGCCGGCGCGCGTCGCGAAGCTCGCGGTCGAGCGCGAAGAGCGCGTCCAGGTCGGCGCCGCGCTGGCGCGCGTCGAGGGCGGCCGCCATGCCCGCATGGTGGCGCGCCTTGCCGGCGAGGCGCACGCGCACCAGGTCCTGCACCCAGGTCTGCATCCAGTAGACCAGCCGCTCGACGGATCCGCGGTCGATCGAGGCCGCGAAAGCGAGCGCGTCCGCGCCGCCGGGCTTCGCGAGCTCGGCGAGGAGCTTGCGGCGGAACTGGGCCTCCTCGGGCTGCGCGAGGCGCTGCGCGAGCAGCGGCGCTCCGCCCGCGGCGGCGAGCGCGCTCTCGGCATCCGCGACGCCGTTGGCGGCGAGCCAGGCGAGCGATGCCTCGCGCGCCGGCATCGCGAGGGGAAGCATCCGGCAGCGGCTGCGGATCGTGGCGAGCAGGCGCGCCGGGCGGTCCGAGGCGAGCACGATGAGCGTGGCGGGCGGCGGCTCCTCGAGGGTCTTCAGGAGCGCGTTGGCGGCGGCCGGATGCAGCGACTCGGCGGGATGCAGCAGCAGAACGCGGTATCCGGCGCGGTGCGTGGTGAGCGAGAGGAAGTCCGCGACCGCGCGCACCTGGTCGATCTTGATCACCAGGCTCTTCGCCTTCTCGCCCTTGCCGCCCTCGCCTTGCGCGCCTTCGTCCTCCTCCTCCGCCGCCTCGGGGACGATCTCGCGGAAATCGGGATGGTT
>DASUXK010000465.1:0-2896 GCA_036377935.1 Usitatibacter sp. | reverse complement strand
AGGCCCATGAACGTGAAGAAGGGCACCGCGAGCAGCGTCTCGTTGCCCATGATCCCCCACAGGCGATCGGGCAGCGCCTGGAAGAGCTCGGGGCGCAGAAGGCCCAGCTTGATGCCGACGAGGCCGAAGAAGATGCCGTTGGCGGCGAGCGCGAAGGCGACGGGATAGCCCAGCAGCAGGAAGACCGCCAGGCCGACGAACATGATCGGCGCGATGTTCGCGGCGAGGAAATCCATCACGATTTCTCCTCGGCCAGGCGCCGGATCTCCTCGGCGAGCTCGACCTCCACGGCGTGCGCCTCGTGGCGCTCGATGGGGTCCGGCCCCTTGCCGGCGAGGAACGCGATGCGCTTCACGAGCTCGGAGAGGGCCTGCAGCGCGAGCAGCCCGAAGCCGATCGGCACGAGGATGCGCGCGGGCCAGAACACGAGGCCGCCGGCGCTGCCCGAGACTTCATGCTCGGTGAAGCTGCGCCAGAACCACGGGATCGAGAGCCAGAAGAAGAGCGCGACCATCGGCCCGAGGAAGAAGACGGTGCCGAACACGTCGATCCACGCCTGCGTGCGCGGCGCGAGGCGCCCCTGGATGATGTCGATGCGCACGTGGTCGTTGCGCTTGAGGGTCCATCCCGCGCACAGCAGGAAGATCGCGGAGAACAGGTACCACTGCAGCTCGAGCAGGGAGTTCGAGCTCCAGTCGAACACCTTGCGCACGATGGCGTTGCCCGCGCTCTCGAGCGCCACGACCAGCACGAGCCAGTAGACCCAGCGCCCCACGAGCTCGTTCAGCGCGTCGACCGCCCGCGCGATCCTGAGTAGCGTCTGCATGCCTCCTCCTGCAGCGCCGGTCGGGGAATAACGCGGCCGGGCCTGTTGTTTTCCGGGCGGTGCGCCGATGTGCGAACCGATTATAGGCGAACGAAGGAGGGAAACATGGTTTCGCGACGCGCGATGACCCTCGCGCTCTTCGCCGCCGCCGGCGGCATTCCGGCGCACGCCATGGCCCCCGGTGCGCCGCTGCCCGCCATCGTCGCGCACGGCCTGTCCGAAGCCTCCTCGCCCGTGGATCTCGCGGCGTTGCGCGGGCACGTGGTGTACGTCGATTTCTGGGCGTCGTGGTGCGTGCCCTGCCGCGAGTCGCTCCCGCAGATCGATGCGCTCTATCGGGCCTATCGCGCGCGCGGCCTTCGCGTGGTGGGCGTGAACAAGGACGTCTCGACCGAAGCCGCCCTGCGTTTCCTCGCCCGCGTGCCGGTGAGCTTCCCCCTCGTCTCCGACGCCGACGATGGCGTGGCGCGCGCCTTCGACGTGCGGGCGATGCCGAGCGGCTACGTCGTCGACCGCGAAGGCGTGGTCCGCTATGTGCACCGCGGTTTCACGCCCGAGACCCTGGCGGAGCTGCGCGGGGAGATCGAGTCGCTGCTCGGGGATCGGCGTTGAAGCGGGCGGCGCTGGCCGCGGCCGTGCTGCTCGCGGCCGCCTGCGCCCCCGTGGCGCCGTACCAGCGCGGCTATCTCGCGCGTCCGGACATGGCGATGCAGCCGGCGCAGGCGGGCACCGCGAAGGCGCTCGAGAAGATCGGCCCCGCAAAGGAGGCGGCGTTCGGCGGGGCTTCGGTGGGCGGGGGCGGTTGTGGCTGCAACTGACCGCGGCGGCGAGGGCGAGCGGCGCGGCGCGCTCGCCGCGCTCACCCGCGCCGCGCTGGCGCTTCCCATTCTCGCCGTCTCCGCACGCGCCGGCGCGGCCCACGTGGGCGAGATCGGCATCTCGGCGCTGGGCTACAAGGAACGCGGGCTCATGAAGGTCACCGAGCCGGTGGTGTGGGGGCGCCTCGCGCTGGACGACGTGTGGGAGCTCGAGGCGAGCGGCGCCGTGGACATCGTGACCGGCGCCTCGCCCGAGCTGGTGACGAACCTCTCGGGAACCCCGGTGCAAAGCGTCACCGGGGCTTCGATCAACGACCGGCGCAGGGCCACCGAGCTGCGCGCGAAGCGGCGCTTCGGCGATTTCTCCCTCGCGGTCTCGCGCGCCGTCTCCAACGAGGAGGACTACCGCTCGCACGCCTGCGCGGTGCAGGCCGAGCTCGATCTCGACGAGCGCCGCACCACGCTCGCGTGGGGCCTCGGGCGCTCGAACGACCGCATCGGCTCCTCGCTCGATCCCGCGCTCGACGAGCGGCGCGACACGCGCGAGTACCTCGCGGGCGTGACGCAAGTGCTCTCGCCGCTCGCCGTGGTGCAGAGCACGCTCACGATCTCGCGCGGCGAGGGCGGGTTCGACGACCCGTACAAGTCCACGCTCACGTTCCATCCGGACGAGGTGCTGCCGGTGCTCTTTCCCGACCGGCGTCCCGGCCACCGCGATGCGCTCGCGTGGCTCACCCGATACCGCCGCCACTTCCCCGAGGCGCGCGGGACGCTGCAGGCCGACTACCGCTACTTCCGCGACGATTGGGGCATCCGCGCCCACACGCTGGAGCTCG
This sequence comes from Usitatibacter sp., assembly GCA_036377935.1. Lineage (GTDB taxonomy): Bacteria > Pseudomonadota > Gammaproteobacteria > Burkholderiales > Usitatibacteraceae > Usitatibacter. The sequence continues at coordinate 416 of DASUXK010000465.1, read as the reverse complement.
CGTGGCAGCAGGATCTCGGCGAGCGCTGGTCCGTCCGTCCGGCATTGCGCTACTACACGCAGGGCGCGGCCGATTTCTACTCGCCGGTCGTCCCGCGGCCGCAGCCCGAGGTGCTCTCGAGCGACCAGCGCCTGGGCGCCTTCGGCGCGCTGTCGCCCTCGCTGCGGGTGACGCTGCGTCTCGAAGAGGGGCTGGTCGTCGAGGCGACCGCGGGCTACGTGCACGACAGCGCGTCGCTGCGGCTGGGCGGCGGCGGCAGCGCGGCGTTCTCCACCTTGCGCGCGGTGTATGGAATCCTTTCTCTCTCGCACCCCTTCTAGCGCGATCGCCGCGCCGCACCACTTCGCGTTCCGCGCGATGGCGGCGATGAACGAGATCCAGCTCTACGCGCCGGACGTCTCGGCGGCGCGCTCTCT
>DASUXK010000464.1:0-6480 GCA_036377935.1 Usitatibacter sp. | reverse complement strand
GCGCCTCGGTCTCGAGCTTGCGCTCGAGGCCGAAGATCGCCGCCACCTCGCGCACGCGCGCGTTCACCGCCGCGTCCTTGCGCACCGGCGCGAAGAAGCGCATCGCCTTGCCGGTCTGCGAGACCACGGCGACCGCGATCGTCTGCGCCACCGTCATGCCGGGAAAGATGTTGACCAGCTGGAACGCGCGCGCCATGCCGTGCTGCGCCAGCGTGACCGGACCGACACCCGCGATGTCCTTGCCCTTGAAGCGCACCAGCCCCGACGTGGGCGCGAGCAGCCCGGTGAGCACGTTCACGAGCGTGGTCTTTCCCGCCCCGTTGGGTCCCACGATCGAGACCAGCTCGCCCTCGGAGATGGAAAGGTCGATCCCGTCCAGGGCCACGAAGTCGCCGTAGGCCATGCGCACGTCGACGGTTTCGAGGAGCGCGCTCATGCCTTCTTCACCCGGGCCCAGAGGTCCTGCCCCAGTCCGGCGATGCCGCGGGGGAAGAGGACCACGATGAGGAGCAGGATCACGCCGAGCCAGAATCGCCAGTAGTCGGTCATGCCGGTGAGCTGCGCCTTGAGCAGCACGAAGGTGAAGGCGCCGATCACCGGGCCGAGGAAGCTCGCGAACCCGCCGAGCACCGTCATGAAGACGAGGTCGCCCGAGTGCGTCCAGTACGCGAGCTCGGGATCGGCCTGCCCGGTGTTGATCGCGAGGATCACGCCGCCCACGGAGCAGTAGAAGGCGGAGATCGCGAAGGCGATCAGCCGGAAGAAGCGCACGCGCACGCCGAGGTACTCGCTCTTGCGCCGGTTCTCGCGGGTGGCGACCAGGTGCAGGCCGAACGGCGAGTTCACCAGCCGCCACATCAGGAACCCGAGGATCGCGAGGAGCGCCACGCAGTAGTAGTAGAACGGCCCCACGAGGAAGGCGATCTGGCCCAGGTCGGCGAAGTCCTTGCCGAAGAGCGTCGGGCGCGAGACGTGGATGCCCGTGTCGCCGCCGGTGAGGTGGTAGAACTTGAAGAGGAACGAGTGGAAGAGCATCCCGAAGGCGAGGGTGAGGATGCCGAAGAAGATCTTCACGTAGCGCACGGCGAGCAGTCCCACGGGGATGGACACCGCCACGGCGACCGCGCCCGAGACCAGCAGCATCATCTCGAAGCTGCGGATGCCGAGGCGGGTCGAGAGCACCGCCGCCCCGTAGGCGCCGATCGCGACGAACAAGGCGTGCCCGAAGGAGAGCAGGCCGCTGTAGCCGAAGAGCAGGTTGTAGCCGAGGAGCGCGATCGCGTACGCCACCGCGGGCAGCACGAGCGTCATGTAGTAGGCGCCCAGCAGATGCGGCAGGGCGACCAGCGCCGCCAGGGCGGCGATCGGGAAGGCGGCCTTCATTCGACCGGCTTTCCGAAGAGGCCCGCGGGCCGCAGCACGAGCACCACGATCACGACCAGGTAGATGGAGAGCATCTCGAGCTCCGAGTACCAGGAGATGGCGGCCGCGCGCATGAGGCCCACGATGAGCGCGCCCACCAGGGCGCCGCGCATGCTGCCCAGGCCGCCGATCACGACCACCGCGAACGCCTCGACCACGAGCGACACGGGCATGTCCAGGGAGGCGGCGGCGGTCGGCACGACGAGGGCGCCGCCCACCGTCCCGAGCATGGTGCCCAGCGTGAAGACGCTCGCGTACACCCAGCGCACGTTCACGCCGAGCGCGAGGCTCATCTCGCGGTTCTCGGCGGTCGCGCGCAGGATGCGGCCGAAGCGCGTCCTCTGCAGGAACGCGCCGATGCCCACCGCGATGGCGATGCTCGCCGCGATCACGAGCAGGTTGTAGGCGGGCACCTTGATCGCGCCCACCGACAGCGTGCCGTAGGTCATGACGAGGTTGCCGAGCTGCTGCGGGTCCGCGCCCCAGAAATAGCGCAGCACGTCCTCGAAGATCAGCACCAGCGCGAAGGTGAGCAGGAGCTGGAACGCCTCGTCGCGGTGGTAGACGGTGAGGAGCAGCGTCTCGACCAGGGGGCCGATCAGCCCGATGAGCAGGCCCGATCCCAGCAGGACCGGGAGGAAGAGGGAAGGCGGCACGCCGTGGCCGACCGCCCAGTTCACCGCCGCGACGCCGAAATAGGCGCCGAGCGCGTAGAACGAGCCGCAGGCGAGGTTCACGATCTTCTGCACCCCGAAGACGAGCTGCAGGCCGGCGGCCACCAGGAAAAGAACGGCGGCGTGGAACACGCCGCCGATCACCACATCGAGGAACGCGATCAAGTCCGGGCCTTCAGAGCTTGATCTGCGCCGTCTCGATCCATTTCCAGAAGTCCTGCCCGGGGCCTTTCTGCAGCTGGTCGGAGTACATGATGTCGACGGTGCCGAGCGTCGGGAAATCGTACGGGTTGTCGTGCGTCGTGATGCCCTGGTAGAAGGTCTGCTCGGCGATGTGGTCCTTGCGCATCTGGCCGGGGCCGCCGAGCGACTCGACCTTCACGCCCTCCATCGCGTCGATGACGTCCTCCTTGCCGGGCCAGGCGTTCTTCGCCTTGTAGGCGGCCTCGACGCCCGCCTTGTAGACCTGCATCGCGAAGAACGCGCGATCGGCTTCCCAGTGCGGGTAGTCGTTGTACTTCTCGTGGTACTGCTGCACGAAGCGCTTCTGCAGCGCGGAGCCCTTCTTGTAGTCGAAGTAGAGCGTGTTGTGCCCGAAGATCATGCCCGCCGGCGTGAACGATTTCTTGAGCGCGGTGTGCTGGAAGCCCGCGGCCGGGAAGACGAACTTCGTGTGCCCGTCCATGAGCCCCGCGCCGTGCGCCGTGCGCATGAAGATCGGCAGGTCGGCGAAGAGGAGCGAGGAGAAGACGAGGTCGGGCTTGGCGGCCTTGAGCGAGGCCACGTGCGAGTTGAGGTCCGTGGTCCCCACCTTGGGCCACTGGTCGGCCACCACCTCGTGCTCGATTCCGTATTTCTTGAGGAGCGCCTGGAAGGCCGCGAAGTTGTTGCGCCCGTAGGAGTAGTCCGGGTTGATGCCGGCCACCTTGCGGAACTGGCCCTTCCAGTGCTTCACGGCGAGGAGCGAGCTCATCACCGCCTCGCACTCGTTGTCCGTGCTGCGGAAGACGTAGCGCGGGTGCGGCATCGTTTCCTTCACGCCGTCCTGCGTCGTGCCGTCCCAGAAGACGAGGAGCGCCTTCATCTCCTCGGCGACCGGGCCCATCGCGAGGCTCACGCCGGAGGAGACGATGCCCTGGACGCAATCGACCTCGTCCTGGAGCACGAGCTTGCGCAGCCGCTCGATCGAGTCCTTGGGGTTGGTCTCCTCCACCACCACCAGCTCGACCTTGCGCCCCGCGATCCCGCCGTTGGCGTTGATGTGCTCGACCGCGAATTGCGTTCCCCGCAGCCCGCAAACGCCGATGGTCCCGGCGATGCCCGCCTTCGGCGCGATGATGCCGACGCGGACCGGCTTTCCCTGCGCGATCGCGGGGAAGCTCAACGGGCCGGCGGCCGCCATCACGCCCGCGCCCCCGATCGCCTTCAACAGTTTCCTGCGATTGCCGTTCGTCATCCTTCTCTCCTCCTCGTGTGGGTGTTTTCTTCCGGACTTCAGGACTCGGTCGTCGAGCGCGTGAACTTCTCGATGACGTCGATCAGCCTGTCGGAGGCCTTCGCGGCCCGGTCGGCATCGCCCGAGGCGATGGCGCGCGCGATATCCGCGTGGAGCTTGGCGGTGAGCGGCATGTCCGCCGCCTGCTTGTAGTGGAAGTACCAGAAGCGGCGCGAGAGCGAATGCATGAGGCTCATGGCGCCCGCGGCGTACTCGTTGTGCGACGCCTCGCTGCACAGCGAGTTGAACTCGCGGTCCGTGCGCATGAAGGTGACGTCGTCGTTCGCCTGCGCGGCGGTCTCGAAGCGCCCGGCGAGCTCGCGCAACCTCCCGCGCTCGGCCTCGGTGGCGCGGCGCGCGGCGCTGCGCGCGATGAGCCGCTCCAGCTCGCGGCGCACCTCGAGCAGGCGCAGCTGGCGGCCCACGTTGATCTCGGAGACGACGATGCCGCGGCGCGGCAGGATCATCACGAGCCCCTCGCGCGCGAGGCGCTGCAGGGCCTCGCGGATCGGCGTGCGGCCGATGCCGAGGATGCCGGAGAGCTCGGCCTCGGAGACCGCGCTCCCGGGAGCCAGACGCAGGGTGACGATCTTCTCCTCCAGGTCCGTGTAGGCGCGGTCCGTGAGGCTGCCTCGCGGCCTGCCGTTCGTCTTGCGGCGAGCGGTGGGGATTTCAGTTCTCCTTCTCGTTCACCGGGCGCCGCGATCTTGCGCGAATCCTTGCGGCCGATCAAGCGTACACGTTGACATAACGCTTGTCGACCGCTAATATATCAGCGGGCCCAGACCGCGTGCAAGGGGGTTACGCATGATGACCGAACGCCAGCGCAAGTTCCGCGAGCAGTACAAAGGCAGCATCAGCCCCTGGTACAACGGGCTCGTCCACATCGGCGTGATGTACGCCGTGGGCATCGGCTCCATCGCCTGGTGCGTCTCGCGCATGCAGGGCGCCACCTGGGAGTGGCTCCTCGTGATCCCGGTCGCGATCGCGGGCAACTTCGTCGAGTGGGCGATGCACTTCTACGTGATGCACCGCCTGCGCAACGTCTTCGCGATCCGCGCGATCTACGACCGCCACACGCGCCAGCACCACCAGTACTTCACCGACAACGACGTCACCGTCGACACGACGCGCGAGTTCCGCATCGTCTTCTTCCCGTGGCGCCTGCTCGCGGTGCTCGGCACCGCCGGGGCCGCGCTCGGGTACCTCACCTCGCTCGTGTGGAACGCCAACGCGGGCTACGTGGTGTTCATCACGATGATGGGCCACTACGTCACCTACGAGACGCTGCACTACTTCTGCCACTGCCACGAGAACTGGTTCGTGCGCAACATGCCGTTCGTGAACACGATCCGCCGCCACCACACGGCGCACCACAACATGGGGATCATGATGCACCTCAACATGAACCTCACGTTCCCGATCGCGGACTGGGCGATGGGTACGAGCGACCTGAACCGCGGCCTGCTCGGGCACCTCTTCAACGGCTACAGCGAGAAGCACGTGAAGCCGGAGCTCAAGCCCATCATGGCGCGCTTCCGCACCCAGGAGACGCAGGAGGCGCGCGTGACCCTCGAGGGCCCGAACCTCACCGACGAGGAATCGCGCACCATCGCCAGGGGCACCGCGGCCGCCTGAGCGCACTTCTCCCGGGCCGGCGCACCCCCGCGCGCGCCGGCCCCGTTTCCCGCTCCACCGCAGTCCCTCCCCCGGCGCCCTCCAAAGCGACCACGGGCTGAACCCATCGCGCCCGCACGCGGTCTATCGCGTTCCATGCCGGTGGCCGATCCCATGCAGATGCGTCTCCGCCCGCCGCGCACCCTCGGCATTCCCCGCCGCGCGCTCGACGTGCTGCTCGGGTTCGCCCTCGGCGCGGCGCTGGCGCTCCTCCTCGATCGCGGCGTTCCGGCGCTGCGCGCCCGCGCACGCGAAGAGCCCGTCGACGACCCCGTGCTCCTCGGCCGCGTGAGGCTCGCCCTCGCGCAGATCATCGCCGACCCGGAAGCGGTCGACGTGCGGGTGCACGAAGGCACCGTGATCCTCAAGGGACCCGCGACCGGCGAGCAGATCGGGGAGATGGTGGCCTGCGCGCGCCGTGTGCGCGGAGTGCGGCGCGTGGAGAACCGCCTCTCGCCCGCGGGGTGAGGCGCGTAGTTCGGGCATCATGGCGGCGATGAAAGTTCGCCGCCCGCCTTCCTTCGCGGTTCGCCTCGTACGCTGGCAACGCGGCCATGGACGCCATGGGCTGCCGTGGCAGGGAACCCGCGATGCGTACCGCATCTGGCTCTCCGAGATCATGCTGCAGCAGACGCAGGTCGCGACGGTGCTGCCGTACTACGAGCGATTCCTCGCACGATTCCCCACCGTGTCGCATCTCGCGCACGCGGCCGAGGACGAGGTGATGGCGCTCTGGAGCGGCCTCGGCTACTACGCGCGCGCGAGGAACCTGCATCGCGCGGCGCGCGAGGTCTGCGAGCGCCTCGGGGGCGTGTTTCCGGCGCGGTTCGACGACCTCGTCACGCTGCCCGGCATCGGCCGCTCCACGGCAGGCGCCATCGCCGCGTTCTCCTCCGGCGAGCGGCGGGCGATCCTCGACGGCAACGCGAGGCGCGTCATCGCCCGGCATGCGGGCATCGAGGGCGATGCCGCGAGCGCGGCGGTGCTCGAGAGACTGTGGTGCGAGGCCGAGGCGCGGCTGCCGAAGCGCGACATCGAGGCGTACACGCAGGGACTCATGGATCTCGGCGCCGGACCCTGTGCCCCGCGCGACCCTCAGTGCCTGCTCTGCCCGGTGAACGAGGATTGCGCCGCACGAGTCGAGGGGCGCAGCGGCGACATCCCCGGCCGCCGCAGGCGCGCACCGGTGCGGCAACGCGAGGTGGCGATGCT
>DASUXK010000463.1:0-2030 GCA_036377935.1 Usitatibacter sp. | reverse complement strand
GGGGCTCGCATGATGCGGCTCGCGCTCGCCGCGCTGGTGCTCGTCCTCGCCGGTTGCGCCGCACCGCGCCCGGCGCCCGTGATCGATCGCGGGCCGCCCCCCGCGCCCGAGGCCGCCGCCCCCGCGCAGCCCGCGGCGCCGGCGCAGCCGGCCGCGAAGCCGCTGCCCACGCACACGGTGCAGCGCGGCGAGACGCTGGTGAGCATCGCGCTGCAGTACGGCCTCGACTATCGCGAATTGGCCGCCTGGAACGGCATCACCAATCCGGCGCAGATCCGCGTGGGACAGGTGCTGGTCCTCGCGGCGCCGCCCGCCATGGCGGGAACCGGCCCGGGAGCGCCCGCCGCGCCGCCGTCGGCCGCGGCGCCGCAGCCCGCGCCCGGCTCGCCGATCGCCACGCCGCTCGTTCCCGCCGGCCCGCCGATCGAGGCGCGGCCGCTCTCCAACACGCCCACGCTCAAGGTCGAGCCGCGCGGGATGAAGGTGCCGTATTCGGAGAAGGCGATGGCGGAATTCGCCGTGCCCGAGCCTGCGGCCGCGCCGAGTGCGAGCGGCGAGGCTCCGGCGCCCGCGCAGCCCGCTTCGCCCGCGGAGCCGGCCAAGTCCGGCACGCAGAAGGAGGACGTCGACTGGATGTGGCCGGCGAAGGGCAAGGTGATCGCGCCGTTCACCGAGCAGACGAAGGGCATCGAGATCGCCGGCAAGCGCGGCGCGCCGGTCGTCGCCGCCGCGAGCGGGCGCGTGATCTACGCCGACTCGGGCCTGCGCGGGCTGGGCAAGCTCATCATCATCCGCCACAACGACACGTGGCTGTCGGCGTACGCGCACAACGACAAGATCCTCGTGAAGGAGCAGCAGGAAGTGCGCAAGGGCGACAAGATCGCCGAGATGGGCTCGACGGACGCGGACGGCGTGCAGCTGCACTTCGAGATCCGGCGCCACGGCAAGCCCGTCGATCCCGCGCGCTACCTCCCGCCGATGTAGGGCCTAGGCGGCGCGCAGGGCCGCCGCGAGCTGCGCGAGCGCCGCGCGCCAGTCGCCGCCCGGCCGCTCGCGATACAGGCGCGCTTGCGGATACCACGGCGAGGGCGCGCCGAGCGTCCAGCGCCATTCGGGCGGATGGGCCACCAGCACGTCGAGGCTCGTGCCGACGCTCGCGCCGAGGTGCGTGTTGGTGTTGCTCACGCCCACGTAGCGATCGACGACGCGGAGCAGCGCCAGCATCGACTCGAGGTCGTCGTTCGCCGCGCTGAAGTCGTGCACCGGCGCGCCGATCGCCTGCGCGAGCCGCTCGCGCTCCGATTCGCCCGGCAGCCGCTGCACGCCGATCCACGTCGCGCGCACGCCGCGCAGCGCCGCGCCCAGCGCCTCGATGCCCACCTGCTTCACCTGCGTGCGCGCGGGCCCCACCGATGCGACGCCCGAGCGCCAAGTGAGCGCGATGCGCGGCCCGGGGCCGAGCGATTCGATGCGTTCGCGCATCGCCGCGACGCGGTCCTCGAGCGGCGCGAGAGGCAGAGACGGCGGGAAGCGCGCGGGATCGCCGGCTTCGAGGAGCCACGGCAGGTCGCCGATCGCGGTCGGCTCGCACGCCGGGGGCACAGGCCCGGGCGCGTGCATGCCGAGCGCGAAGAGCCCGGTGCGCGAAAGCAGGCCGTGCAGCCGGGCATCGCCCACGAAGGCCAGGCGCGCGCCGCGCGCGGCGAGCTCGGGCGCGAAGCGCAGGAAGAAGAGGATGTCGCCCAGGCCTTGCTCCGCGAGCAGCGCGAGCTGCCGTCCCGCGAGGTTGCGGCCGAGCGGCTTCGCGGAGCGGTCGGGCGCCGTTCGCGCGAGCCCCTGGGCGAGGAGGCGCCAGCGGTATTCCGGCCAGCCCTCGTCGAAACGGCCGAGCGTGAGCAGGGCGCGCGCGAGGTTCTGCCGCATCGTCGCATCGGCCGGATGCGAGGCCAGGGCCGCGCGCCACGCCTCGACCGCCTCGGCAACGCGGCCGGCCGATTCGAGCGCGAGGCCCAGGTTGCTGCGCGCGCCGG
>DASUXK010000462.1:0-3063 GCA_036377935.1 Usitatibacter sp. | reverse complement strand
ACCCGATCGCCTTCCTGCGCGCGCTCGACCGCGCGGCCGACGAGGACGCGACTTTCGTCGCCGACGGCGGCGACTTCGTCGGAACCGCCGCCTATGTCGTGCAGGCGCGCGGCCCGCTCGGCTGGCTCGATCCCGGCGCCTTCGGCACGCTCGGCGTGGGCGCGGGCTTCGCGCTGGGCGCACGGCTCTGCCGCCCGGATTCGGAGACGTGGTTGCTGTGGGGCGACGGCGCGTGCGGATACGGCCTCGCGGAGCTCGACACGCTCGTTCGCCACGGCGTGCCGGTCATCGCCGTGGTGGGCAACGACGCCTCGTGGTCGCAGATCGCGCGCGAGCAGGTGAAGATGCTGGGCGACGAGGTCGGCACGGCGCTCGCGCGCTCGGCCTATCACGACGTGGCGCGCGCCCTCGGCGCGGAGGGCATCGAGGTGCGCCGCGGCGACGAGGTGGAAGGCGCGCTCGCGCGCGCGAAGGCTTTCGCCCGCGAGGGCCGGCCGGTGCTCGTGAACGTTTGGCTCGACCGCACCGCTTTCCGCGAAGGTTCGATCTCCATGTAGTTCTTCCTTGCGCTGCGCGGGTTGAAGCGGAAACACAGAGGACACGGAGGACACGGAGGGCACGGAGAAAATCGAAAACCGGAGAGTGTGATCGTGCCAATGGAGACTGCGTGTCCATGGATGCCGCCCAACCCTCTTCGCCTTTGCCTTTCTCCGTGTCCTCCGTGGCCCTCCGTGTCCTCTGTGTTTCCGGCTTTGATCCGGCGAAGGCCGGGAATCGCGTCGATCCACTCCGGCGAAGGGCAGGCGGGGCAGCTTGACGCCGTCCGGAGGACGGCCACAGAATCACCCGGCCGCAGCATGAAATCCGCCCCCGCGGCCCCCGCGCCGCAGGCCTACAAAAAATCTCGGAGGAGTCGCCATGCACCGCAAGATCCGTTCGATTCGCACCGTCGCGCTCGCAGCCGGTCTCGCCCTGAGCTTCGCGGCCGGCGCGCAGCAGGTCACGTTCATGACCGGTCCCCAGGGCGGCTCGTGGATCCCGCTCGGCGGGGCGCTGAAGGGCCTGTGGGAGAAGGCGATTCCGGGCCTGCATATCCAGGAGACGCCGGGCGCCGGCATCGCCAACGTGCGCGGCATCGACCAGGGCAAGGCGCAGATCGGCTTCGGCAACTCCTCGACCACGGCCGACGGCATCGCGGGGCGCCCGCCGTACCCGCACAAGATGGCCAAGGTCTGCCAGGTCGCGAACCTCTATCCGCAATACTTCCAGGTCGTCGCGCTGCAGGATTCGAAGATCGGCTCGTACAAGGATCTCAAGGGCAAGGCGCTCGTGACGCAGCCCAAGGGCAACACCGCCGAGGCGCTCACCGCGGCGATCCTCAAGCTGAACGGCCTCTCGTACCAGTCGCTTTCCAAGGCGAACTTCCAGGCCTCGTATACCGACGCCGTGTCGCTCATGAAGGACGGCCACGCCGACGTGATGACGCTCGGGACCACGGCGCCCGCCTCCTCGGTGATGGATCTCGCGAGCGCGCGCGAGATCTCGCTCGTGCCGGTCGACGGGCACACGATGCAGGCCCTGCGCAAGGAGAACCCCGGCTACCAGGAGCTCACCATCAAGGCGGGCACCTATCCGGGCCAGGCCGGCGACGTGAAGGTGATCGGCTATTCGACGCACATCATCGCCGCCTGCGACCTGCCCGTGGACGTGGTCTACAAGATGACCAAGGTGATGGCCGAGCACGTCGACGACATGGCCGCGGTCGTGAAGCCCATCAAGGGGCTCACGCCGAAGGCGATGGCGGCCGACATCGGCGTGCCGTTCCACAAGGGCGCGCTCAAGTACTACAAGGAGGTCGGCGCCCTGCACTGACCGAGGCCTAGCCCGTCGTGGCCGGGACCGAAACGCAGCAGATCTTCACCGACGAGGCGCTCGCGACCAAGCCGCGGTCGCGGGCGCTCTCGGCCGCGGTGACGCTCGTCGCCGTGGCGATGTCGCTCTACCACATGTACGTCGCCGCCTTCGGCCCGCCCGAGGCGGTGATCTTCCGCGGCACGCACCTTCTCTTCGCCCTCTCGCTCGTCTTCGTCCTGTACCCGTTCCGGCCGGGCGGCGGCGCCGGCTGGCGCCTCCTCGATTTCGCGCTGCTCGCGCTCGGCTGGGCGTGCGTGCTGCACATTTTCGTCAACTACGACTACTTCATCAATCGCATCATCTACATCGACGACCTCACGCTCGCCGACAAGGTATACGCGGTGAGCGCGATTGTGGTGGTGCTGGAGGGCACGCGGCGCGTGATCGGCTGGCCGCTGCCCGTCACCGCGCTCGCGTTCCTCGCCTACGCGTTCTTCTTCACGCGCGTCACGCCCGAAGTGCTGATGGAGCAGGTCTACCTCTCCACCGAGGGCATCTTCGGCTCCACGCTGGGCGTCTCGGCGAGCTACGTGATGCTCTTCGTGCTCTTCGGCACGTTCATGGAGAAGAGCGGCGCGGGACAGCTCTTCATGGATTTCGCGATGTCGCTCACGGGGCACACCGCGGGCGGGCCGGGCAAGGTGTCGATCGTCTCCTCGAGCCTCTTCGGCACCGTCTCGGGAAGCGCCGTGGCGAACGTCATGGTCGATGGCCCGATCACGATCCCGCTCATGAAGCGCACCGGCTTCCGCCCGCCTTTCGCCGCGGCGGTGGAGGCCGTGGCCTCCACGGGCGGCCAGATCATGCCGCCGGTGATGGGCGCGGCCGCGTTCGTGATGGCGGAATTCCTCGCCGTGCCGTACGCGCAGGTTGCCGTGTGGGCGGCCGTGCCCGCGCTGCTGTACTACGTCGCGGTGTTCTTCGCCGTGCATTTCGAGGCGAAGCGTTACGGGCTCGCGGGCGTGCCGCGCTCCGAGCTGCCGCGCTTCGCCACCGTGATGGCGGTGCGCGGTCACCTGTTCATCCCGATCCTGATCGTGTTGTTCGGGCTGATGCTGGGCTACTCGGCGCCGCTCGCGGCGCTGGTGGGCGCGCTGACGTGCATCCCGCTCGCCCTGCTGCGCGCCACCACGCGCGCGGGCATCCAGT
>DASUXK010000461.1:0-2103 GCA_036377935.1 Usitatibacter sp. | reverse complement strand
AGGGATGGCGCGGGCGCTCGATGATCTGCGCAGTGGGTCCTGTCTCCACGATGCGTCCCAGGTACATCACGGCCACCCTGTCGCTCATGTGCTCGACCACGCTCAGGTCGTGCGCGATGAAGAGGTACGCGGGACCAAGGCGCTCCTGCAGTGCTGCCAGGAGGTTGAGCACCTGCGCCTGGACCGAGACGTCCAGCGCGGACACCGACTCGTCGCAGATCAGGACGTCGGGCTTCATCGTGAGGCAGCGGGCGATGGCGATGCGCTGCCGCTGTCCGCCCGAGAACTCGTGCGGGTACTTGTGGAACGAGGCCTCGGGAAGGCCCACGCGGCGCAGGAGCTGCAGCGCCATGTCGACGCGCTCGCGGTCGTCGCGGCCGATCCGGTGGATGCGCATCGGCTCGAGCAGGACCTGCCCGACCGTGAAGCGCGGGTTCAGCGAGGCGTACGGGTTCTGGAAGATGATCTGGATGCGGCGCCGGTACGCCATCATCTCCTTGTCGGTGAGCGCGAGGAGGTTGCGCCCCTCGAAGAGCACCTCGCCCCCGGTCGCCTCGTGCAGGCGCATCACGGTGAGGCCGACGGTGGTCTTGCCCGAGCCCGACTCGCCCACGAGGCCCAGGGTCTTGCCCTTGGGCAGCCGGAAGCTCACGTCCTTCACCGCGGGCACCGCGCGCTTGCCGAAGAGGCCTTCCTTGAGGAAGAACGTCTTGTCGAGGTTCTTCACCTCGAGGATGATCTCGTCGCCCGCGCTCGTGCCGCGATGCCGCTCCTCGAGGTGCACGCTCCCGTCGCCCTTGAGGAAGTCGTCGATCACCGGCAGGCGCTTCGGCCGGCGGTCGAGGCGCGGGCGGCAGGCGAGCAGTGCCTTGGTGTAGGGATGCTTCGGCTCGCGGAAGATCGCTTCCACGTCGCCCTGCTCGCGGATCTCGCCGTCCTGCATGACCACGACGCGGTCGGCGATGTCGCCCACCACGCCCAGGTCGTGCGTGATGAAGAGCACCGACATGTGGTGCTTCGACTGCAGCGCCGCGATGAGGTCGAGGATCTGCTTCTGGATCGTCACGTCGAGCGCCGTGGTGGGCTCGTCGGCGATGAGGAGCTTGGGCTCGCAGGCGATCGCCATCGCGATCATCACGCGCTGCTGCTGGCCGCCGGACATCTCGTGCGGATAGGAGTTGACGCGCAGCTTCGGGTTCGGGATGCCGACCTCGTTCAGCAGCTCCACGGCGCGCGCCTGCGCCTGGCGCGTGCCCATGCCCATGTGCAGCCGCAGGACCTCGGCGATCTGCTCGCCCACGGTGAACACGGGGTTCAGGGACGTCATCGGCTCCTGGAAGATCACCGAGATGTCCTTGCCGCGGATCGCCTGCATCTCGGCCGCCGGCGCCACGAGGAGGTTGCGGCCCTGCGCGGAGCCGCGGCTCGCATCGAAATAGGTGATGCGGCTTTCGGGCGCGACGATGGCGTTCTCGGGCAGCAGGCCCAGGATCGCCATCGCGGAGACGCTCTTGCCGCTACCCGATTCGCCCACGAGCGCGACCGTGCTGTGCCGCGGGACGTCGAACGAGATGCCCTTCACCGCGCGGAACGGAAGCGACTTCCGGTCGAGCCGGAAGCGCACGTCCAGGTCCCGGACCTGGAGGAGGAGGTCGGGAGCGCTCATCGCAGTTTCGGGTCCAGCGCGTCGCGCAGGCTGTCGGTGAAGAGCGAGAAGGCGGTGACGAGGACCGCCATGCTCGCGCCCGCGGCGAAGAGCTGCCACCACTTGCCGATCACGAGCTCGTTCTGCGCCTCGGCGAGCATCGTCCCCCAGGAGACCATGTCCACGGGCACCCCGAAGCCGAGGAAGGAGAGGATCACCTCGGCCTTGATGAAGCCCACGGTGTACTGCGAGAGCTGCACGAGCGCCACGTGGCTCACGTTGGGCAGGATGTGGTGGAACATGCGCGAGCCGTGCGAGGCGCCGATCGCCTGCGCCGCCTTCACGTACTCGCGGTTCGAGTGCTTGATGTACTCGGCGCGGATCAGGCGGTAGATGCCGGTCCAGCCGGTGAGCGAGAGCACCAGCACGATCGGCACGATCCCCTTGCCGAACTTGCC
>DASUXK010000460.1:0-4266 GCA_036377935.1 Usitatibacter sp. | reverse complement strand
TCGCATTCATCGTCAGCACCGTTTCTTTCCTGTTCAGGCGTCCCGAAAGCAAAAAGCCCGGAGGTCTCTTCGGCTCTCCGGGCTTTGCGCGGAACTCCTCGCTGGCGATGCTGAGGGCTAGGCGTTCGGTCTCCCGGAGAGCGGCCGGTCGTGGGCGGTTACGCCCTCGGCATCCCGCGCCATGCGGGACCCGAGCGCGCAAGGCGCCTGGATCGGCAGTCGTTTGAAGAAGGCGGTCGTCATGGAAATCGCGCGCACTCTCGGGGGAAACTCGATGAGGCGATGCTGCCATGCAGCAAGAAATGCGTCAAGCCGCTCGCGCGGGATTTTCGCGCGGCTTGCGCGCATTCCTACGCGCTCCTACACGCCTGCGCCGGTCGGCATCGCCCAAGGCGTTGCCGCACGGCGACGCCGCGCGCCGCGCCGGAACTCGTGCCGCGTGGGAGCGGTCGCAACTGCAGGCCGCGAGCGGCATCCCGCGGCCGTCGCGAAAGGAGCTCTCCCCCCCATGAGCCAACCCTCCTCCCCCACGGGGAACAACGGCAATCCGCACCGCCCGCGCAATCGCGGGGCGATCCGCACGCACCTCGGGCGCAAGCGCGTCGGCCCGCGGGCGCGCACGATGCGCAATCCGGCATTCGCGACCGCGAGCAGCACGCTCGGCCCCGGCGGACAGGAGGATCTCTTCGACCGGCTGCTGGATACCTTCCAGCAGCTCTTCACGAGGGCGGGCGAGACGACCGCGAACGCGTTCGAAAGCGCGCTGGACGCCGCGTGCACGACGCTCGTCGCCGCGGGCGAGTTCACCGCCGACAACGCGCAGCGCCTGCGCGAGTACGTGCGCCGCGACCTGCTCCAGCGCGACCATCCGCAGATGACCTTCCGCACCGGGGACATCACCACGCCCGGCACCCTCACCTGCTCGGGGTGCGGATGGACCATCCGAACCACGCGCACCACCGTGCTGCCTCCGTGCCCGCAATGCACGGAGACGGCGTTCCGCAAGACGTCCTGAGCCCTTGGGATCGATCCAGCTCTTCCCGCGCCGCGGCGCGGTCACCATCGCGGACGTGTGGCGCGTCGCGCCCGTCGCCTCGGGCGGCGCGATCCGCGTGCGGCCGGCGCGCGTCGAGGACTACGCGGCGATCCGCGCCCTCGAGCGGCAATCGCGCCTGGGCGCGCGCGCCTCGACGCTGCGCGAGTTCGAGGCGCGCCGGCACGTGTTCCCCGAAGGGCAGTGGGTCGCCGAGTGCGAAGGCGCGATCGCGGGCGCCGGGGGCTCGCTGCTCGTGACGTGGGACGGCGATCCCCTGGAGCCGTCATGGAGGGCGCTCGTCGGCGACGGCGGCCCGTTCGTGCACGATCCGCTCGGCCGCACGCTCTTCGCCTTCGACGTCGTCGCCGACTTCACGCGCCGCGGCTTCGGCGTGGCGCGCGCGCTGCACCTCGCGCGCCGGCGCCTTTGCCGGCGGCTGAACCTGCGCCGCATCGCCGCGGCGCTGCCGCTTTCGGGATGCGGCGCGCCCGGCGAGCCGATGGCGCCGGAGCATTACGTGCGCCGCGTCTTGTGGGGCGAGGCCGAGGAGCCGATGCTGCGTTTCCACCTCGCGCAGGGCTTCCAGTTCTGCGGCATCCTGCGCGGCTTCCACGGCGGCGACCGGGAAGCCGGCGGGCACGCGGCGCTCGTCGCGTGGCTGAATCCGCTCTACGCGCCCCCGGGCCCGGGGGCGGGCGTCGCCTCGCAACGCGCGCGCAAGTGCGCCTGAGCCGCGCGCGCTTCGCGCGCGGGTGATACCCTCGCGGCTCGCGCGCGGCCTCGCGCGCGCCGGGCCTCCTCCTTGAATTCGATCATCCTGCTGCTCTCCCTCGTGGCGTTCGCGAGCTCGGCCTCGATGCGTGCCACCGACGCGCTGCTGCCGCGCATCGCGGCGCAGTTCGACGTCGGGCTCGCCGCCGCGTCGGGCGTCATCACCGCGTTCTCCGTGGCGTACGGCGCGATGCAGCTCCTCTTCGGCCCGCTGGGCGATCGCTTCGGGAAGCTGCACGTGATCGCCGCCGCGGGCGTGGGCGCCGCGGCCGCGAGCCTCGCCTGCTTCCTCGTGACGGGCTTCGAGCCGCTGCTCGTCGCGCGGGCCGTCGCGGGCGGATTCTGCGCGTGCATCATCCCGCTCGCGATGGCGTGGATCGGCGACGTGGTGCCCTACGAGGAGCGCCAGCCGGTGCTCGCGCGCTTCCTCATCGGGCAGATCATGGGCGTGGCCGGCGGCGCGGCGCTGGGCGGCTTCGCCGCGGAATCGGCGGCATGGCGCTGGCCGTTCGCGGTGCTCGCCGCGTGGCTCGCCGTGGGCAGCGTCGCGCTCGCCTTCACCGCGCGCCGCGATCCCGCGCCGCGCAGCCGCTCGGGCCGCTTCTTCCGCGATCTCGCGGGCGTGCTCCGGGGCGCCTGGGCGCGCGTCGTCGTGGTCACCGCGTTCGCCGAAGGCATGGTGGTCTTCGGCGCGCTCGCGTTCGTGCCGACGCACCTGCACTACGCGCGCGGGATGGAGCTCTCGACGGCCGGCTCGATGCTGGCCGCGTTCGGCTTCGGCGGCGTCGGCTTCGCGCTCGCGGTGCGCCATGCGGTGCGCCGCCTCGGCGAGGCGGGGCTCGCCATCGGCGGCACGCTGCTCCTCGCGGCCGGGCTCGCGCTCGTCGCCGTCGTGCCGTGGCGCGCGTTCGCGCCCGTGGGCTGCCTCGCCGCGGGCTTCGGCTTCTACATGCTGCACAACACGCTGCAGACGAACGCGACGCAGATGTCGCCGAAGCGGCGCGGCGCCGGCATGGCGCTTTTCGCGTCGTCGTACTTCCTCGGACAGTCCGTGGGCGTCGCGCTTGCCGGGGCGGCCGCCCAGGCGTGGGGCACGACGCCCCTCCTGCTCGGCGCGGCCGCGCTCGTCGTGCCGGTGGGACTGGGCTTCGCGCGGCTGCGGCGCGCGAAGCCCCGCGAGCGCCCGGGCTAGGGCCGGCTCACCTCGTGGCCGATCACGCCCCCGACGGCCGCGCCGCCGAGGGTTCCGGCGGTGCTTCCGCCCGTCACGACGTTGCCCGCGACCCCGCCGATGGCGGCGCCGGCCAGGGCGCTTTTCTCCTGGTGCGTCATGTCCGCGCACGCGCCCAGCGCGAGCGCGACCGCGGCGGCCGCCAGGGGCTTCATATGGCGCATCTTCATGGTCCACCTCCTTCTTTCTTTCCGTGGGTTTGCACTTTCCAGAATGCTGCGGCGGCCCGGGGACGTTCAGTCGGTGCGCACCGGCAAATGATGTGCGCCCGGGCTTGCGCCATGTCGGCGGGCTCCCACAGGCGGGGGAACAGGCCGCGCGGGAAAACCGTTTGATAGACTCGGCAGCTTCGCCTTCCACCCGCCGCAAGGAGACTCCGATGTTGCGCAACTTCCTGGCCGCCGCCGCGGCCGCGCTGCTCGCGACCGCCGCCGCGGCGCAGGGCTATCCCACCCGTCCCGTGAAGATCGTCGTGCCGTTCGCCGCCGGCGGCCCGGCCGACGTCTACGCCCGCGTGCTCGCGCAGAAGCTCGAGGGCGTGATGGGCCAGCCGTTCGTCGTCGAGGATCGCCCGGGCGGCGGCTCCATCGTCGGCACGCAGGCGGTGCAGCAGGCCGAGCCGGACGGCTACACGCTGCTCATGATGTCGAACACGCACACCGTGAACGAGACGCTGATCCCGAAGAAGCCGTTCCAGCTCATGCGCGACTTCGTTCCCGTGGCGCCGGTGAACTACTCGGACCTGGTGATGGTGGTGCACCCCTCGGTGCCCGCGAAGACGCTGAAGGAGTTCATCGCGCTCGCCAAGTCCAGGCCGGGCGAGCTGAACTACGCATCGTCGGGGCCGGGGACGCCGTACCACATGGCCGGCGAGCTCTTCAAGGCGATGGCGGGCGTGAACATCGTGCACATCCCCTACAAGGGAAGCTCCGGCGCGCGCACCGACATCCTCGGCGGGCAGGTGCAGATGATGTTCGACGCGATCACCACCATGGCGCCCAACGTCGAGGCGGGCAAGGTGCGCGCGCTCGGCACCTCGGGCAAGGTGCGCTCGAAGGTCCTGCCGAACGTCCCGACGATTTCCGAAGCCGGCGTGCCCGGCTACGAGGCGGTGATCTGGCTCGGCATCATGGCGCCGAAGGGCACGCCGAAGCCGATCGTGGACAAGCTCAATGCCGAGATCCGCAAGGTGGTGAGCTCGCCCGAGATCCAGGCCGCGTGGGACAAG
>DASUXK010000459.1:0-3111 GCA_036377935.1 Usitatibacter sp. | reverse complement strand
TCGTCACGGGGCGCATCAAGGAGCTCATCATCAAGGGCGGCGAGAACATCGCGCCGCGCGAGATCGACGAGGTGCTGCTGCGCCATCCCGCGGTGCTCGACGCGGCGGCGGTGGGCATTCCCGACCGGCATTACGGCCAGGAGATCATGGCCTGCGTGATCCGCCGCCCGGGCAGCGCCTGCGCGGAGGAGGAGCTGCGCGATTTCTGCGTCGAGCAGCTCGGCCCCTTCAAGACGCCGAAGGTGATCCGCTTCGTGGAGGAGCTGCCGCGCGGGCCCTCGGGCAAGGTGCAGCGGCTGAAGCTCCTCGAGGGCGCCGCGGCGCCGCATTGACGGCCGCGCCGGGCGGCGCGAGGGAGATCGGCATGGCGCAATCGAAGGTCACGACCCTCTCGGAGATCGCGGCGCGAGTGCCCGACGGCGCCTCGCTCGCCCTCGGCGGCAGCTTCCTGCACCGGGGCCCGTTCGCGTTCGTGCGCGAGCTCATCCGGCAGGGCCGCCGCGGGCTGGAGATCGTCAAGCAATCGCCGGGCTACGACCTCGACATCCTGTGCCGCGCGGGCTGCGTGGCGAAGGCGCGCGCGGGCATCGTCGCGATGGAGGGCAACTTCGGCCTCGCGCCGTGGTATCGCCGCGCGGTCGAGCGCCGCGAGATCGCGCTCGAGGAGCACGCGTGCATGACGCTCACCGCGGGCTTGCGCGCCGCCGCGTTCGGCGTGCCGTTCCAGCCCGTGGGCGGCGTGCACGGCTCGGACCTCGCCGCGCTGAACGGCTGGAAGGCGGTCGAGGATCCGTACGGCTCCGGCGCGAACGTGTGGGTGATCCCCGCGATCCGCCCGGACTTCGCGGTGATCCACGCGAACGAGGCGACGGCCGCGGGCGACGCGCGCGTGTACGGCACGTTCAACTGGGACCGCATCATGACGCGCGCCGCGCGCCAGGTGCTCGTCGTGGCCGAGCGGCTCGTCGACGCGCGCGAGTTCCAGGCGCGCCCCGAGCTCACGCTCGTGCCCGGCTTCATGACGCACGCGGTCGCCGTCGTGCCGCGCGGCGCATGGCCCGGCTCGTGCTGGCCGCTCTACGAGGTGGATTACCCGGCGGTGGAGGCGTACATGGACCGCGAGGGGAGCCTCGAGGCGCACCTCGCGCACGCCCCGGAAGCGCAGGCCGCGCCGGAGCCCGCCGATGTCCGCTAGCTGGTCCGGCTTCTCGTACCTCGTCACGAACCTCGCGCGCTTCGTGCGCCCGGGCGAGGTGACCTTCAGCGGCGTGAATTCCACGCCCGCGATGCTCGCGTGCCTCCTCGCCAAGCGCGCCTACGACTTCGACTTCACCTACATCAACGTGGCGGGCGGCGTGGAGCCCTCGCCCTCGAAGATCCCGATCTCGAGCTCGGACCCCGTGCTCGCGGAAGGCTCGAACGCGATCTTCGCCAACGAGGACTTCTACGACCTGTGCACGCGCGGCGGCATGGACCTGTGCTTCCTCGGCGCGGCGCAGGTGGACGGGCGGGGATGCACGAACGTCTCGTGCATCGGCGACTGGCACGCGCCGAAGGTGCGGCTGCCCGGCGGCGGTGGGGGCGCGGTGATGCTGCCCACGGCGCGGCGCGCGGTCACCTGGCGCACGGAGCATTCGCGGCGCACGCTGGTGGACAAGCTCGACTTCGTCACCGCGGCGGGCGGCATGCACGGGGTGGTCACGCCCATCGCCGTCTTCGTGAAGCGCGAAGGGCGCCTCGCGCTGCAGTCGTGGCATCCCGAGTCGTCGCTGGAGGAAGTGGTGGCGCGCACCGCGTTCGCGTTCGACGCGTCGCAGGCCGCGCCCACCGCGCCGCCTTCGGAGCGCGAGGCGGCGGCGCTGCGCTCGCTCGACCCGGCCGGGCAGTTCGAGCGCGACGCGCGGGTGGCGCTGCGCTAGGCGAGCGAGAGGTTTTCCGAGGCGGGGCCCAGCACGCGCA
Source organism: Usitatibacter sp. (assembly GCA_036377935.1). Classification (GTDB taxonomy): domain Bacteria; phylum Pseudomonadota; class Gammaproteobacteria; order Burkholderiales; family Usitatibacteraceae; genus Usitatibacter. The sequence continues at coordinate 1,152 of DASUXK010000459.1, read as the reverse complement.
GCGCCGCGCACGCGGCGCCGTAGCCGTTGTCGATGTTCACCGTCACGAGCCCCGGCGCGCAGCTCGCGAGCGCGGAGGAGAGCGCCGCGCGCCCGCCCTCGGAAACGCCGTAGCCCACGGAGGTCGGCAGCGCGACGACCACGCCGGGGACGAGCCCCGCGACGACGCTCGGGAGCGCCCCTTCCATCCCCGCGGCGACGATCACGACGCGCATGGGACGGATCTCGTCGATGCGCTCGAGCAGCCGCCAGATGCCGGCCACGCCCACGTCGGGCAGGTGCAGGCTCTCGTGGCCGTAGTACTCGAGGGTGCGCGCGGCCTCGCGGCTCGCGAAGACGTCGGAGCTTCCGCCGGTGAGGATCGCCACGCGCGCGGGCGAGGGATGGCGCCGCGGCACGCCGAGGAAGGCGGTGCGCGAGACGGGATCGTACTGCAGCGCCTCGCGCGCGGCGCTCGAGAGCGCATCGTGCTTCGCCGCGTCCAGGCGCGTGAAGAGGCGGCGCGCGCGCGACTCGACCGCCTGCGCGACGAGCGCCTCGATCTGCGCGAGGTCCTTGCCCGCGGCGAAGATCGCCTCGTCGAAGCCGATGCGCCGCTCGCGCTCGTGGTCAAGCCGGATGCCGTGCTCGATCATGGAGATCCACCAGGAAGGCGCTGCCCGTGCGGTAGCGCTCGAAGGAGGGAAGGGCCGCGCCGCCGAAGATCGCCGAGACCTCGCGCGCGATGCGCTCGCGCGTGGCCGGCGCGAGCGAGTCGAGGGCCGCGCCGTCGAGCTCGATCGCGAGTCCCGAGGCGCGCACGCGGCAGCGCACGGCGGCCCCGGGGCGAACGTGCGCGCGCACGAGCGTCTCGGCGGCATGGATGCGCGCGAGCGTGGATTCCTCGATGGCGATGCCCGTCTCCACGCGGCTCGACAGGCACGGCGAGGCGGGAAGCTCGGCGATCTCGCCCAGGCCCACGGCGCGCGCGATGCGGCGGATCGCGGCCTTGTCCACGGCGAGCTCGACGTACGGATGGCGCACGCCGGCTTCGCGCGCCGCGTCGAGGCCCGGCCGGTACTCGCCGAGGTCGTCCTGGTTCGCGCCCGAGACGATCTGCGCGTCGGTGCGCTGCGCGATCTCGGCGTAGAGCGAGCGCTTGCAGTGCCGGCAG
>DASUXK010000458.1:0-3273 GCA_036377935.1 Usitatibacter sp. | reverse complement strand
GACAAAGGCTCCCGACAAGAGCCCTCGGGGGCAGGCCTGGAAAAGGGACTCACCAGCTACGGCGACCGCGGCTTCTCCCTCTTCCTGCGCAAGGCGTTCATCAAGGGCGCGGGCTACACCGACGACGCGCTCACCCGCACGGTCGTCGGCATCGCGAACACGGGCAGCGCGTACAACCCCTGCCACGGCAACGCGCCGCAGCTGGTCGACGCGGTGAAGCGCGGCGTGATGCTCGCGGGCGGATTGCCGATCGATTTCCCCACCATCTCGATCCACGAGAGCTTCGCGCATCCGACGTCGATGTACCTGCGCAACCTCATGTCGATGGACACCGAGGAGATGATCCGCGCGCAGCCGATGGACGCCGTGGTGCTGATCGGCGGCTGCGACAAGACGGTGCCCGCGCAGCTCATGGGCGCCGCCTCGGCGGGCGTGCCCTGCGTGCAGCTCGTGACCGGCTCGATGCTCACCGGCTCCCACGATTTCGAGCGCGTCGGCGCGTGCACCGATTGCCGCCGCTACTGGGGCCGGTATCGCGCCGAGGAGATCGACGCCGACGAGATCGCGCGCGTGAACGACCAGCTCGTGGCCTCCGTCGGTACGTGCTCGGTGATGGGCACCGCGAGCACGATGGCGTGCGTCGCCGAGGCGCTCGGCATCACGGTGCCCGGCTGCGCCACGCCGCCCGCGGTCACCGCCGATCGCATCCGGGTCGCCGAGCGCACGGGAACGGTCGCGGTCGAGATCGCGAAGAAGAAGCTCGCGCCCGATCGCATCCTCACGCGCGAGGCGTTCGAGAACGCGCTGCGCGTGCTCCTCGCGATCGGCGGCTCGACCAACGGCGTGATCCACCTCACGGCGATCGCCGGGCGGCTCGGCATCGGGATCTCGCTCGACCGCCTCGACGCCCTCGGCCGCGAGACGCCGGTGCTCGTCGACCTCAAGCCTTCGGGCAGGCACTACATGGAGGACCTGCATCGCGCGGGCGGCATGGCGACGATCCTGCGCGAATTGAAGCCCCTGCTGCATCTCGACGCGCTCACGATCACCGGCCGGACGCTCGGCGAGCGGATCGAGGCGGACGGGCCGGGCTTCGCGCAGGACGTGGTGCGGCCGTTCCCGAATCCGCTGCATCGCGAAGGCGGCATCGCCGTGCTGCGCGGCAACCTCGCCCCCGGCGGCGCGATCATCAAGCAGTCGGCGGCCGATGCGAAGTTGATGAAGCACGAGGGCCGCGCGGTCGTCTTCGAGAACGCGGAGGATCTCGCGCGGCGCATCGACGCCGACGATCTCGACGTGACGGCCGGCGACATCCTCGTGCTCAAGAACATCGGGCCCAAGGGCGCGCCGGGCATGCCCGAAGCCGGTTACCTTCCGATCCCGAAGAAGCTCGCCCGCGCCGGCGTGAAGGACATGGTGCGCATCTCCGACGGGCGCATGAGCGGCACCGCGGCCGGCACGATCGTGCTGCACGTGACGCCCGAGGCGGCGATCGGCGGCCCCCTCGCGTTCGTGCAAAGCGGCGACCGCATCCGGCTCGACGTGCCGAACCGCGAGCTCGCGCTGCTCGTGCCCGACGAAGAGCTCGCGCGCCGCCGCGCCGCGCATCCCGTGGCCGAGCCGAAAGCCGAGCGCGGCTATCTCAAGCTGTTCCTGGAATCCGTGACGCAGGCGGACCAGGGCGTGGATTTCGAATTCCTCCGGGGACGGAGGCGTTGACGCCTCCCTCTGCCTCGGGCCAGGGAGAAGTCCTGGAGACCCCATGAAGAACTACGACATCGCCGCCATCGGCGGCGACGGCATCGGGCCCGAGGTGATCGAGGCCGGCATCGAGGTGCTGGACGCGCTCGGCGAGGCGAAGGCCGCCTCGCGGTTGATGCGCGCCGCCCTGTAGGAACCCGTCGCGGGCCGCCGCGCCCTATAATTCCAGCATGAACGCCGACCCCGGATCCCACCCCTCGCCCGCGCTCGCCGCCCTCGCCCCCGGGGCCGCGGAGGCCGCCTGCGAGCAGGCCCTGCGCATGATGAGCGAGGCCGTGCCCCTGGCGGACGTCCTCTCCCACCTCGCGTCTTCGGCCGAACGGCTGTCGCCCGGCACCACGGCGTCCATCCTCATGCTCGACGAGCAGGGGCTGCTGCGCAACGGCGCCTCGCCCAGCCTCCCGGCCGACTACCTCGCCGCCATCGACCGGCTCGCCCCCGACCCGCGCGTCGGCACTTGCGCCGCGGCCGCCGCCACGGGCGAGGCCGTCTTCACGCCCGATTTCTGCGCCGACGAGAAGTGGGCGGAGCTGCGCCACCTGCCGCTTTCCCTCGGGTTCGTGGGCGCGTGGAGCATGCCGATCAAGTCGGAGAGCGGCAAGGTGCTGGGCACCTTCGGCACCTATTTCCGCGAGCGGCGCCGGCCCACCGACGAGGAGTACCGGGCGGTGGCCACGCTCGCCTCGGCCGCCGCGCTCGCGCTCCAGACCGCGAAGTAATCCCGCGCCGTTTCAGTCCGCGGCCGAAAGCGGCCGCGCGACGGATTCGAGCGGGCGGCGCTCGGCCGCGACCCCCCACTTGAACGCCACGCCGCCCGCCGCGAGCATGAGCACGGCGCCGAGCGCATAGCCCGAGGCGATGGCCGAAGGCTCCCCCGTCCCGATGAGCACCCCGAAGAGCCAAGGCGCGCCGACGCCGCCGATGCCCGTGCCCACCGCGTAGAAGAACGCGATCGCGAGCGCGCGCACCTCCACGGGAAAGCACTCGCTCACCGTGAGGTAGGCGGAGCTCGCCGCCGCCGAGGCGAAGAAGAAGACGAGCGTCCATGCGAGCGTCTGCGTGGCGGCGGTGAGCAGGCCGGCGAGGAAGAGCGCGGCGGTGAGCCCGAGGAGCAGGCCCGACAGCGCGTAGGTGGTCGCGATCATCGCGCGCCGCCCCCACGTGTCGAAGAGGGGACCCAGCACCAGCGGGCCGAGGAAGTTGCTCGCGGCGAACGGCAGCAGGTAGAGGCCGACGTCCTCGGAAGCGATGCCGTAGAAGCGGCCGAGCACCAGCGCGTACGTGAAGAAGATGGCGTTGTAGCAGAACGCCTGCGCGGTCATGAGCGTGAGCCCGAGCACCGCGCGGCGCGGATAGAGGCGCAAGAGGCTCGCGCCCAGGTCCACGAAGCTCGCGGCGCGGCGCCGCGGGCGCAGGCGGATCGTCGGGTGGCGGATCGCCGGCGCATCGGGCCCGCGCACCTCGCGCTCCACGCGGGCCGCGATGCGCTCGGCCTCCTCGCGCCGGCCGTGC
>DASUXK010000457.1:0-5209 GCA_036377935.1 Usitatibacter sp. | reverse complement strand
GCCGGCACGTGGTAATAGGCCGTCGCGTCCTGCGTGTTGCTCGCCATGAAGATGAAGAGGCGGTCGCGCCACGGCGCCATGCCCTTTCGGTTGCGGCGCGCGAGCAGGTCCACGTGCCCGATGAAGTAGTGGACCTCGCCCGGGTCCACCGCGAGCCCGTGGTCCTTGCAGTTGGCGAGGTCCGAGGGAATGTTGGGGGTCTGCATGAACCCGTAGCGCAGGACGAGCCGGTGCAGGCCGCCGCCGAGATCGGCGAGCTCCATGCGCTCGTCGGCGGGAACGCGCGGCACGGGCTCGATCACGACGGTGACGAGGATCACGCGCTCGTGGAGCACGCCCGCGTGCCGGACGAGCTGCTGCAAGGCGGGCGGCGTCTGCTCCAGGCGGCCCGTGAAGAAGACGGCGGTCCCCGGCACGCGCGGGATCTCGCGCGCCTCGATTCGCCGCATGAACTCGTCCATGTGCGGCGCCGTCTCCGCGACCTGCTCGGCGAGGAGCTGCGCGCCGCGCCGCCACGTCGTCATCAGCGCGAAGAGCGCGGCGCCGATGACGAGCGGAAGCCATCCGCCGTCGGGGACGGTGAGCAGGTTCGCCCCGAGGAATCCGAGGTCGATCGCGAGGAAACCCAGCAGGAACGCGACCGCCGCCGGCCAGCCCCAATGCTCGCGCGTGCGCCACACGGTGAACGCGAGCACCGTCGTGATCGCCATCGCCGAGTTCACCGCGACGCCGTAAGCGGAGGCGAGGTTGCCGGACGATTGGAACGCGAGCACGAGCGCGATCGCCGCGGCCATGAGCAGCCAGTTCACCGCCGGAACGTAGATCTGCCCGCGGGCCTGGGCGGAGGTCTGCTCCACGCGCAGCCGCGGAAACAGGTCGAGCTGCATCGCCTGGCGGGTGAGCGAGTAGGCGCCGGAGATCACCGCCTGCGACGCGATGCAGGTCGCGGCCGTGGCGAGCGCGATGAGCGGCACGAGCGCCCAGCCGGGCGCGAGCTCGTAGAACGGGTTCGCGCCCGATCCCGGCTGGACGAGGAGCTGCGCGCCCTGCCCGAAATAGTTGAGCAGCAGCGCGGGCAGCACGAACGCGAACCACATGCGGCGGATCGGCACGCGCCCGAAGTGGCCGAGGTCCGCGTACAGGGCCTCGCCGCCCGTGGTGGCGAGGAACACGGCGTAGAGCGCGACGTATCCGGTGAGCCCGTTCTCCTGGAAGAAGCGCACCGCATGCGCCGGATTGAGCGCGAGCAGGACGTGCGGCGCCTGGACGATGCCGTGGATGCCGAGGGCGGCGAGCACGAGGAACCAGGCCACCATGAGCGGTCCGAAGACGCGGCCGACCTTCGCGGTCCCGAATCGCTGCACGCCGAAGAGCGCGCACAGGATCGCGACCGTCGCGGGGATGACCCAGCCGCCGAGGCCCGGCGCGGCGACGCGCACGCCTTCGACGGCGCTCAGCACCGAGATCGCGGGCGTGATCATCGCGCCGCCGTAGAGCATGGAGGCGCCGAGGACGCCGAGCAGGATCAGCCGGCGCCGGCGCGCGCGCTCCCCCGGGCCCGGCTCGAGCAGCGCGATCAGCGCGAAGGTGCCGCCCTCGCCGCGGTTGTCCGCGCGCAGGACGAAGACCATGTACTTGAGCGAGATGACGAGGACGAGCGCCCAGAAGACGAGCGAGAGGATGCCCAGGACGTTCTCGGGCGAGACCGCGACCGGGTGCTTGCCGACGAAGCACTCGCGCAGCGCGTAGAGCGGGCTCGTGCCGATGTCGCCGTAGACGATGCCGAGGACGGCGAGCGCGAGCGCCCGGGACGAGCCGGCGTGCGAGTCCGCGGGTGCTGCCCGGCTCGCCGATTCCTTGTCTGCGTCGCGCCCGAGCTGCTCGGCCGTTTCCCCGGGGGTCATGAGCGATCGTCGTTGGCGATCGCCCTATTATCGGGAAACGGGCGTCAGAAGACGAGCTTGCCCAGCATCACGCCGAAGACCAGCACGATGATGAAGATCACGAGCGCGATGCCGAACAGCCACTTGGCGATGGTGCGCGCCCCGCTGGCGACTCCGGTGAAGCCGAAAAAGCCGGCGACGACCGAGATCAGGAAGAAGATGATGGCCCACTTGATCATGCGCGATTCGACCGGAACCGGGCCGGGGCGTTCAGCGGCAAATAACTCCCTCCCGCCCTAGGGAGCCACGCCCGCCCGCCGCTTGATCCCCACCGTCGTCGCGAGCCGGCCCTGCATCGCGTCGATGAAGCGGCAGAGGTAGGCGCGCGTCTCGCGCGGGTCGATCACGTCCTCGACCGCGAACGCCTCGGCGGTGAGGAAGGGCGAGGCGAGCTTGCGCAGGTCGGCCTCGATCTCGGCGAGGCGCGCCTTCGGATCGGGCGCGCTCTCGATCTCGCGGCGGAAAGCCGCGGCCGCACCGCCCTCGACCGGCAGCGACCCCCATTCCGCCGAGGGCCACGCGATCTTGAAGTCGAGGCCGTTCTTGTCGGTGGCCGCCATCCCCGCCATGCCGTAGCACTTGCGGATGACGACGGTGAGCATCGGAACCGTCGCCTGCAGCGCGGTGTACACCGAGCGCATGCCTTCGCGCAGCGTCGCCGCCTGCTCGGCCTGCAGCCCCACCATGAAGCCCGGCACGTCGACGAGGAAGACGATGGGGATGTGGAACGTGTCGCAGAGCGTGATGAAGTGCGTCTGCTTGCGCGCCGCCTTCACGTCCATCGCGCCGCCGTTGACCATCGGGTTGTTGGCGATGATGCCGACCACCTTGCCGTTCATGCGCGCGAGCGTGGTGATGAGCGCGCGGCCGAAGGTGGGCTGGATCTCGAAGAGGGAATCGCGGTCGGCGACGAGCGCGATGAGCTTGCGCATGTTGTACGGCTGGCGGCGCTCGCGCGGCACGATCGTGAGCAGCGCCTCCTCGCGCCGCTCGGGATCGTCGCCGGTCTCCACCACCGGCGGCAGCTCCCACACGTTCTGCGGCATGTAGCTCAAGTAGCGGCGGATCATCGCGAAGCAATCGCGCTCGCTGTCGGCGGCGTTGTCGATGGTGCCGGCCATGTCGACGGCGATCGCCGCCCCGCCCAGCGCTTCCTTGTCGATCTTCTGCCCGAGCGAGCGCTCCACCACGGGCGGCCCGGCGGCGAACACCTGGCTCGTGCCCTTCACCATCACCGACCAGTGCGCGAGGATGGCGCGCCCCGCGGGGCCGCCCGCGGCGGTGCCCATCACGGCGCACACCACGGGCACTTCCGACATCAGCTCCACCGAGCGCTCGAAGCCGTGCACGCCGGGAAACACGGTGTAGCCGCGGCGCACCGCCGAGGTGACCGTGCCGCCGGCGCCGTCGATGAGGTTCACGAGCGGGATGCGGTATTCGTGCGCGAGGTCCTCGACGAAGCCGCCCTGCCCGCCTTTGCGGCGATCGCTGCCCCAGCTCGTGCCACCGCGCACCGTGAAGTCCTCGCCGCCCACCGCGACCGGGCGCCCGTCGATCTTGCCGAGGCCCATCACGTAGGGAGCGGGCACCACCTTCGCGAGCTTGCCGTCTTCGTACGTCGCCTTGCCGGCGAGGCCGCCGACCTCGCGGAACGACGCGGAGTCGCACAGCCCCTCGATGCGCTCGCGGATGGTGAGGCGTCCCCGCTCATGGTGCTTCCCGACGGCTTCGGGCCCGCCGAGGCCTTGCGCGAACGCTCGGCGCGCCCCGATCTCGTCGGCTTCCGGCTTCCAGCTCATCGCGCGCGCGCCCTCACGTCTCGATCACCGCGAGGACCTGCCCCTCGGAGACCGGGTCGTTCTCCTTCACGCGGATCTCGGCGACCTTGCCCTTCGCCTCGGCGAGGACGGGGATCTCCATCTTCATCGACTCGAGGATCATCAACGAGTCCTCCTCCTCCACGGCATCGCCGGGCCGCTTGAGGATCTTCCACACCGAACCCGTGATCTCCGACTTGATTTCCTTGCTCGCCATGCTTCGTCACCCCGTTCTCGCCGCGTCGCCGGCGGCATCGTTTCGCACTTTGGTAAATGGGGTCTGTCCCCGGTTTCGGTCGCAGGCGATGACGGCTTCGCGCTCGAGGCGCTCGATCTCCTGCGCGGAAAGGCCGAGCAGCTCGGTGAGCACGCGGCGCGTGTCCTGGCCCACTCGGCGGCCGGCGTGGCGGATCGCGCCGGGCGTGGACGACAGGCGCGGCACCGGCGCGGCCATGGCCACTTCGCCGAGGTCGTCGTCGGGCGGGCGGGCGATGGCGCCGCGCGCGGCGTAATGCGGATCGCCGAAGATGTCCGCCATCGTGAAGATGCGCGTGGCCGGGACGCCGGCCTCGTGCAGCGACGACTCCAGCTCGGCGAGGTCGTGCTTCGCGGTCCAGCGGCCGATGAGGTCGTCGATGTCCTCGTGGTTCTTCGATCGCTCGACGGCGTTGGCGAAGCGCGCATCGGTCGCGAGCCCCGGTGCGCCCATGCAGCCGACGAGCCGCTTGAAGACCGCGTCGCCCATCGCCGTGATGTGGATGAACTGGCCGTCGCGGCTCACATAGAGGTTGTTGGGCGTGCTGTCGGGAAGGCGCGAGCCCGCGCGATTCGCGACGAGGCCCAGCTTCTCGAACGCGGGGATGTGCGGCTCCATGAAGCTGAAGGCGCATTCGTAGAGCGCGCTGTCGATGTACTGGCCGCGCCCGGTCTTCGTGCGGGAAAGGAGCGCCATCACCACGCCGAACGCGCCGTACAGCCCCGTGATGTAGTCGGTGATCGAGACCGCGACGCGCGACGGCGGCCGGTCGGGATCGCCCGTGATGTGGCGAAGCCCGCTCACCGCCTCGCCGATCACGCCGTAGCCCGCGCGATCGCTGTAGGGGCCGGTCTGCCCGAAGCCGCTGATGCGCACCATGACGAGCCCGGGATTGTCGCGGCTGAGATCCGCGTAGCCGAGGCCCCACCTCTCCAGCCCCCCGGGACGGAAGTTCTCCACCACCACGTCGCATTTCGCGGCGATCGCGCGCGCGAGCGCCTGGCCCTCGGGCTTCCTCAAATCGAGGGAAACGAGCGACTTGTTGCGGAAGATGCTCGCCGCGTAGAGCGACTTGCCGTGGAAGCGCTTGCCCATGGTGCGCACCGCGTCGCCTTCCGCGGGCTCCACCTTGATCACTTCCGCGCCGAAATCGGCCAGCAGGCGGCCGCAGAACGGGCCCGCCACCGTCGATC
>DASUXK010000456.1:0-3018 GCA_036377935.1 Usitatibacter sp. | reverse complement strand
GTGGACGACTTCGAGGTGCACCTGCGCTCGGCGGGCGGGCGCGAGGCATGGCTGCTGCTTTCCGCGCGTGAGGTCCACTACGCCGGCACCGAGTGCCTGCTGATCGCGCTCGCCGACATCGACGACCGCAAGCGCGTGCAGGAGGACATGCGCCGGCGCGCGCTGCACGATCCGCTCACGGGGCTGCCCAACCGCGCGATGTTCCTCGAGTCGCTCGAGCGCGCCGTGCACAAGGCGCGGCGGCGCTCGGCGCAGTTCTCGCTCCTCTTCGTGGACCTCGACCGCTTCAAGGAGGTGAACGACACGATGGGCCACGCCGCCGGCGACGCGCTGCTGAAGACCGTCGCCGAGCGCCTGGTGATGTCGGTGCGCCAGAGCGACCTCGTGGCGCGCCTGGGCGGCGACGAGTTCGTGATCCTCATCGAGGAGCACGGCGGCCCCGAGGAGGTGATGATCGTCGCGCAGAAGGTGCTCGCGATGGCGTCGCGGCCGGTGCCCGTCGACTGGCGCGAGGCCGCGGTGTCGGCGAGCATCGGCATCGCGAGCTTTCCCGAGGACGGCGAGGACGTCGAGGCGCTGCTCGCCAACGCCGACGCCGCGATGTACCAGTCGAAGGACCGCGGGCGCAACAACTTCCAGTTCTATTCGCCGGAGTTGAACGTCATGTCGCACCGGCGCCTCGCCCTCGAGCAGCGCGTGCGCGAGGCGCTCGAGCGCCGCCAGCTCTTCCTCGAGTACCAGCCGGAGGTGGACCTCGCCACGGGGCGGATGGTGGCGGCCGAGGCGCTGCTGCGGTGGAACGACCCGGCCTCGGGCATCACCTGCCCGCCCGAGTTCATGCCGGTGGCGGAGGAGACGGGCATCGCCCCGGCGATCGGCGCCTGGGTGCTCGACCGGGCGCTCTCCGACGCGCGCGGCTGGCGCGAGCGCGGCATCGCGCTGGACGTCGCCGTGAACCTGTCCGCGCGGCAGCTGCGGCAGGTCGACCTCGCCGAGCAGGTGTCGCGCGCGCTCCGCGCCCACGGCGTGCCGCCCGCGGCGCTGCGCCTGGAGATCGCCGAGCCGGTGCTCATGGAAGGCGGCGACGCCGCGCATCACACGCTGCGCGCGCTCGAGGCGCTCGGCGTGCAGATGGCGATCGACAATTTCGGCAGCGGCTTCTCGGCGCTCGGCCTGGTGCGCGGGCTGCCGTTCGGGGTCGTGAAGGTGGACCGCTCGCTCGTGAGCAGCTGCCCGGTGCGCCGCGAGTGCGCGGCGATCGTGCAGGCCACCGCGGCGATGGCCCATGCCCTGGGCCTGCGCGTCGTGGCGCAGGGCGTGGAGAGCGAGGAGCAGAGCGCGCAGGCGGCGGCGCTGGGCTGCGACGCCGCGCAGGGCCACCACTTCGCCGCGCCGATGGACGCCTCGCGGCTGGCGGAGCTCGCCGCTACAGCGCAGCGATCACCATCGCTGTCGCCGTCGTGACCTTCTTCGCGTAGGCGAGGTCGAGGAACTCGTTCGGCCCGTGCGCGTTGGAGCGCGGCCCGAGCACGCCGGTGACGAGGATCTGCGCCTGCGGGAACTTGGCGCCGAGCATCCCCATGAACGGGATCGTGCCGCCCTCGCCCATGTACGCGGCGGGGCGGCCGAAGAGCGCCTGCGACGCCTGGTCGAGCGCCTCCGAGAGCCACGGCGCCGTCGAGGGCGCGTTCCATCCGGTCGCCGCCGAATCGCAATCGAAGCGCACCACCGCCGAGTACGGCGGATCGCGCTCGAGCATCGCCTTCATCGCCTTCGCCGCCGCCTCGCCGTCGACCGTGGGCGGCAGCCGCAGCGAGAGCTTGAGCGCGGTGCGCGGGCGCTGCACGTTGCCCGCGGACTCGATCGCCGGAAGGCCGTCGGCGCCGGTGACCGCGAGCGCCGCGCGCCAGGTGCGGTTGAGCACCAGCTCGACCGGATCGCGCGTCGCGGGCTGCGCGAAGAGCCGCGCGGTGCCGGGATTGTCGCAGCAGCTCGCCCAGGGAAAGCGCTGCCAGAGCGAATCGCCGAGGATCTGCGCGGCCTGCTTCGCCTGCCCCACGCGCTCTTCGGGGATCGCGCAGGCGAACTCGCCCGGCTTCACGACGCCGGTGCGCGAGTCGTCGAGGCGGTCGAGGAGCTGGCGCGCGATGCGGAAGGAGGACGGGACCACGCCGCCCGCGTCGCCCGAGTGCACGCCCTCGGTGAGGATGCTCACGCAGAGCGTGCCGTTCACGAGCCCGCGCAGCGACGTCGTGACCCAGAGCTGGTCGTAGTTGCCCGCGCCCGAATCGAGCGCGATCACGAGGCCGACGCTGCCCATGCGCGTGGCGAGCGCTTCCAGGTAGGCGGGAAGGTCGTAGCTGCCGCTCTCCTCGCACGTCTCGATGAGGCCCACGCATCGCGGCCGCGGCACGCCTTGCAGGTCGAGGGCGAGGATCGCCGAGAGCGCGGCGAAGACCGCGTAGCCGTCGTCCGCGCCGCCGCGCCCGTAGAGGCGGCCCTGCTCGATCACCGGCGTCCACGGGCCGAAGCCCGGGCGCCAGCCGGTCATCTCCGGCTGCTTGTCGAGGTGTCCGTAGAGCAGCACCGTCTGGTCGCTCGCGCCCGGCGTGGCGGGCACGTCGAAGAAGATCACCGGGGTGCGCCCCTCGAGCCGCACCACCTCGACCTCGAGGCCGGCGATGGGCTGCCCGAGCACCCAGTCGCGCGCGAGGCGCACCGCCGCCTCGATGTGGCCCGACTCGCGCCAATGCGCGTCGAAGTGCGGCGACTTCGCGGGAATGCGGACGTAGTCGACGAGCTGGGCGACGATGTCGTCGTCCCATTGCCGGGCGATGCGTCCCTGCAGCTGCGCCGCGTTGTACGGCGGAGCGATGGGCTCGCGTGCGGTCATGTGCGCCTCCGGACCGGAAAACGGTTCCGATTTCGAATGATTGTATCCTCGGGACATGGACGCGCTGCCCTGGTTCCGGATCTTCGTCGCCTCCTACGTGGCGTGGGTGGTGCTCGCGGTGGTGA
>DASUXK010000455.1:0-3416 GCA_036377935.1 Usitatibacter sp. | reverse complement strand
AAGCACGGGCCGCGGGACGCTGGATCGCCGACCTGCGCGCGCCGCCCCAGGGCGCGGCACGGGACCGCGTGCCGGGCTGATCCGGGGCGGCGGTGCGCTGTCCATAATTGGACAAGTCGTTGACGCCTGTCCAGATCTGGAAGTAGAGTGGGGCATGGCCCCCCGCACCGCCGCCGCGGCCGCCCCCGCCGCGGCGCCCATCGACCTCGGCACGCGCGAATCGGCGCAGGCCCTGCTGCGCACCTTCTTCCGCATCGCGCAGGCCTGGAAGCTCTCCCCGCGCGAGAGCATGACGCTGCTCGGCCTGCGCTCGCGCTCCACCTACCACCTCTGGAAGGACGGGCGCGCGGGCGCGCTCTCGCGCGATACGCTGGAGCGCATCTCCTACGTCCTCGGCATCTGGAAGGCGCTGCAGATCCTGCTGCCCGGCGACGAGGCGGCCGACGCCTGGATCCGCAAGCCCAACGCCGCGCCGCTCTTCGGGGGGCGCACGGCCCTCGAGCGGATGATGTCGGGCAACGTGGCGGACCTCTACGAGGTTCGCCGCTACCTGGACGCGCAACGCGGGTGAGCCGCCTCGCGCGGGTGCGCTGGGCGGCGAGCTTCCGCCTGGTGCCGAGCCGCTTCCCGCCGGTGGGCCTCTTCGATCGCGTGGCGCGTCCCGAGGACCTCGAGGCGGTCTTCGCCGCGGAAGCGCTCACCAACGACCGCCTGCGCGACGAGGCGGGCGACCTGCGTCTCGTCCCTCCCGGGGAGCGCCTCGCCGGGCCCGGCACCACGCCGGTGATGGCGGCCTTCACGCACCTGAATCCCGAAGGAAGCCGCTTCTCCGACGGCACGTACGGCGTGTACTACGCGGCGCGCGAGAAGGAAACGGCGATCGCGGAGCGGGCGCACCACACCGCGCGCTTCCTCGCGCGCACCCGCGAGCCCGCGGGCGAGTTCGACATGCGCACCTACGTCGCGCGCATCGACGGCGAGATGGTCGACCTGCGCGGCGCCCCGGCGCGCGGCCACGCCGCGCTCCTCGCGCCCGACGATTACGCCGCATCGCAGGCCTTCGGCCGCGCGCGGCGCGCGGAGGGCGCCGGCGGCATCGTGTACGAGAGCGTGCGCCGGCCGGGTGGCCAATGCGCGGCGGTGTTCCGCCCGCGCGTCGTGCGCCAGTGCGCCCCGGGCGCGCACGTGTGCCTGGTGTGGGACGGAAGGGCCGTCACCGGGTGGTACGAGAAGAGCACCGTGCGAAACGTGGAAGGGCCGCTGTAGGAAGCGGCCGATGCGGCAACCATAGGGCAAGTAGCGGGTTGCGCTGCGGTGCAGCAAAAGCTAGAATTGCGGGTTCCCATGGGAACCCATACTTCCTCCGCCGCCCGGCGGGCGGGGCGGCAGGATGAAATCGGCCGCGCGCTCGACGGCCTTCGCTCCATCGTCCGGGCCCTGCGGCTCAGCTCGCACGCGCTCGAGCGGCGCATCGGCATTTCCGGGGCGCAGCTCTTCGTGCTGCAGCAGCTCGCGGAAGGGCCGGTGCGCTCGATGAACGAGCTCGCCGAGCGCACGCTCACGCACCAGAGCTCGGTGTCGGTCGTGGTGAGCCGGCTCGTCGAGCGCGGGTTGGCCACGCGCTGCGCCTCGGCATCCGACGCGCGGCGCACCGAGATCGCGCTCTCCGCGAAGGGCCGCGCGATGCTGCGGCGCGCGCCGGTCACGGTGCAGTCCCGGCTCGTCGAGGGCCTGCGCCGCCTGCCGCCCGCGCGGTTGCGCGCGCTCGCCGCGGGCATCGAGGGCTCGCGGCCGCCGCTGCTCTTCGAGGAGCCCGATTCGACGAAGGCCGTGAAACGGAGGGCGAGTGCCCGATCGTAGCGAGGAATCCCGGGCACATCCCATCGAGGAAGCGTCGACCACGGAAGCGTTGCCCGTCGCCCCCGGCATGGGCGCGGCGCTCGCCTCGGTGCAGGCGCCCCACGAGACGGTCGCGGTCGGCCCGCGGGTCGTGCTCATCTCCGGGGTGGCGATCGTCGTCGCGATGGCGGCCGCCGTCATCGCGGTGGTGCTCACGCGCCTCATCGGCCTGGTCACCAACCTCGCCTACTACGGCCGCTACTCGACCGAATTCTCGGCCCCTTCCATCGAGCACCTCGGCGCGTGGTCGGCGCTGGTGCCCGTGGCCGGCGCGATCGTGGTGGGGCTCATGGCGCGCTACGGCTCGGCGGCGACCCGCGGCCACGGCATTCCCGAAGTGATGGAGCGCGTGCTCTACGGCAAGAGCCGGATCCCGCCGCGCGTGATGTTCCTCAAGCCGCTCTCCGCGGCGATCGCCATCGGCACCGGAGGCCCGTTCGGCGCCGAGGGCCCGATCATCGCGACCGGCGGTGCGCTGGGCTCGATCGTGGGCCAGGTGTTCCATGTGACCGCCGACGAGCGCAAGACGCTGCTCGCGGCGGGCGCCGCGGCCGGCATGACGGCCACTTTCGGAAGCCCCGTCTCCGCGGTGCTCCTCGCGGTGGAGCTGCTGCTTTTCGAGTACCGCGCGCGCTCCGTCATTCCCGTGGCGCTCGCCTCCGCGGCCGCCACCGCGGTGCGCATTGCGCTCGTGGGCAGCGATCCGGTGTTCACGTTGCCGGTGATCTCGCAGCCGGGCGGCTGGGCGCTCGCGTTCTACGCGCTCCTCGGCGTGGTGATCGGCGTGGCCGCAGTGGGCATCACGCGCATCGTCTACGGCATCGAGGACGCGTTCGCGAAATTGCCGGTGCACTGGATGTGGTGGCCGGCATTGGGGGCGATCGTCGTGGGCGCGGTAGGACTGGTCGAGCCGCGCACGCTCGGCGTGGGCTACACGAACATCGACGCGATCCTCTCCGGCGGCGTGCTGGGCAAGGCGCTGCTGGTGCTGGTGGTCCTCAAGTTCGTGTCGTGGTCGGTGTACCTCGGCAGCGGCACCTCGGGCGGGACGCTCGCGCCGCTCTTCACGATCGGCGGCGGCCTGGGCGCGCTGCTCGGCGCGGCGGCGGTGGCATTCGTCCCCGGCCTCGGCGCCGATCCCCACGTGGCCGCGCTCGTGGGCATGGCGGCGATCTTCGCCGGCGCCTCGCACGCGCTCCTCGCCTCGGTGATCTTCGCGTTCGAGACCACGCGCCAGCCGCTGGGGCTCCTGCCGCTGCTCGCCGGCTGCTCGGCGGCGTACCTCACGTCGCACCTGCTGATGCGCAACTCGATCATGACCGAGAAGCTCGCGCGCCGCGGACTCAAGGTGCACGCCGAGTACGAGGCCGACGTGCTCCAGCAGGTGACGGTCGCCGAGGTCATGGACCGGGCGCCGGTGTGCCTGTCCGCGACCATGAAGGTGTCCGAGCTGGCCGACGCGATGATGACGCGTGGTCACGCGCTCGCGGCCCATCACGGCTTCGTCATCGTGAACG
>DASUXK010000454.1:0-11142 GCA_036377935.1 Usitatibacter sp. | reverse complement strand
TCCCCGGTTTTCGCTTCTGATCCCCCGGCCTGCTTAACGGAACTGCTTCACGACGTGCTGCTGGCGCCGGCTCACGGGCAGCTTCTCGCCCGTCGCCTTGATGACGACCGCCCAGCCCGATTCGCTCTCCTCGGCGTTGCGGGCGAAGCCGGCGACCGCGTGGCGCGCGACGAGGCAGTTGCGGTGCACGCGCACGAAGCCCTCGCCGAACTCCTCCTCCAGCCGCGTGAGCGATTCCTCCACCAGGTACTCGCGCTCGGCGGTGCGCACCGTCACGTACTTGAGCTCGGCGCGCAGGTAGAGGATCTCGGCCACGGGCACGAGGTGGATCTTGCCGCGCTCGTGCACCGAGAGGTGGCGGCGCGGCTGGTTCGCGGCCGCGTCCAGCGCCTCGCGGCTCACCGGCGCGCGCGCCTTGTTCAGCGCCGCGAGCAGCCGCTCCAGCCGGATGGGCTTCAGCAGGTAGTCGATGGCGTTCACCTCGAAGGCCTTGAGGGCGTAGCTGTCGAAGGCCGTGGTGAAGATGATCGCGGGCGGGTTCGGCATGCCGGCGATGTGCCGCGCCGCCTCCATCCCGTCGATCTCCGGCATGCGGATGTCGAGGAGCACGATGTCGACCTTCTCGCGGTTCAGCACGTCGAGCACCTCGCGGCCGTTGCGCGCCTCGTCCACGATGGCGAGCGGGAAGCGCTCGCGGCACTCGTCGAGCAGGTCGCGAAGGCGCTGGCGCGCCGGCGCCTCGTCGTCGGCGACGAGGATGCGCGGCGTCTCGGTGCGCGCGAGGCTCATGCGGGCGCCGTGAGGTAGGGCATGCGGATGGTGACCCGGTAGGAGCCGGAATCCACCTCCGACTTCATGCTCGCCTCGGCGTCGAAGTGCAGCTGCAGCCGCTCGCGGATGTTCGCGATGGCGATGCGGTTGCCGGCAGGCGAGCGCCCCTCGCCGGGCACCGGGTTCACGAGCGTCATGACGATCTGCGGCCCCTCGCGCCGCACGTCGATCGTGACCTCGCCGCCCCCCGGCGTGGGCTCGATGCCGTGGTAGACGGCGTTCTCCACGAGGGGTTGCAGCATCAGCGGCGGCACCAGCGCGTCGGGGGGCATGGCGTCGATGCGCCACGAGACGCGCAGCCGCTCGCCCAGGCGCAGGCTCTCGATCGCCAGGTACTGGCGCGCGAGCTCCACCTCCTCGGCGATGGGGGCGAGGGTGCGGTTCTCCGACATCAGCACCCGGAAGAGGTCGGCCATGTCCTCGAGCGCGCGCTCGGCGCGGCGCGGCTCGGAGCGGATGAGCGAGATCACCGCGTTGATGCTGTTGTAGAGGAAGTGCGGCCGGATGCGCGCCTGCAGCGCCTGGATGCGGGCGTCGGCGATGGCGGGAGCGAGCGCGCGCGCGCGCAGGTCGAAGTAGGCGAGCGTGACCGCCGTGATGAAGAGCACCAGCACGGCCAGGCGCGGGAACGAGAGCGCCGCGTAGTCGGGAAAGAGCGCGGCCACCGCGTGCCACGCGCCCCAGGCGAGCGCCAGCTCGAAGAGCGCGACCGCCGCGACGGAGCGCGCGTAGCCCAGCGCGTGCAGCCAGCGGCGCGCGCCGCACAGGGCGAGGAGGCTCACGATGAGCACCGGCTCGCCGAGCGCGGCGAGCAGCAGGAACTCGAAGCCGGCGAGGGCGAGGCGCGGCGCGCGAACGACGGCCGCGGCGCCGAGCAGCAGGTTCACCACGACCAGCGAGCGCAGAATGATGCCCAGGTTGCAGAAGTTGGGCAGCCGGATCCCGCCAGCCGTCTGATTTATACTCGCCACGTTCCCCATTTGGCCATCGCCGCCGTTTCCATGCAACAAGACGACAAGCCGGCCGCCGACGCGAGCGCCGGCAAGGCGTGGTCCGGGCGATTCGCCGAGCCGGTCGACCGCCTCACGCAGCGCTTCAACGCCTCGGTCGGCTTCGACCAGCGCCTCGCCGAGTTCGACATCCAGGGCTCCCTCGCCCACGCGCGCATGCTCGCGCGCTGCGGCATCCTCGCCGCCCCGGACCTCGCCGACATCGAGCGCGGCATGGCGCGGATCCTCGACGAGGTGCGCTCCGGCTCGTTCCCCTGGTCCATCGAGCGCGAGGACGTGCACTTCAACATCGAGTACCGGCCCACCGAGCTCGTGGGCGACGCGGGCAAGCGGCTGCACACCGCGCGCTCGCGCAACGACCAGGTCGCGACCGACATCCGCCTCTGGCTGCGCAGCGAGATCGACGGCCTGGCGCAGCTCCTGCGGCGGGTGCGCGAGCGCCTGCTGGACCTCGCCGAGCGCGAGGCGGCGACGCTCATGCCCGGCTTCACGCACCTGCAGGTGGCGCAGCCGGTCACCTTCGGCCACCACCTGATGGCCTATTTCGAGATGTTCACCCGGGATGCGGAACGGCTGGCGGACTGCCGGCGCCGCGCCAACCGGCTGCCGCTGGGCGCCTCGGCGCTCGCCGGCACGAGCTACCCGATCGACCGCGAGTCGGTCGCGCGCGAGCTGGGCTTCGACGGCGTGTGCGAGAACTCGCTGGACGCGGTGTCCGACCGGGACTTCGCGGTCGAATTCCTCGCCGCGGCGGCGCTCGCGATGGCGCACGTGTCGCGGCTCGCCGAGGAGCTGGTCATCTGGACCAACCCGCGCTTCGGCTTCGTCGAGATCGCCGACCGCTTCTGCACCGGCTCCTCGATCATGCCGCAGAAGAAGAACCCGGACGTCCCGGAGCTCATGCGCGGCAAGACCGGCCGGGTGTACGGCGACCTGGTGGCGCTGCTCACCGTGATCAAGGGCCAGCCGCTCGCCTACAACAAGGACAACCAGGAGGACAAGGAGCCCCTGTTCGACGCGGCCGACACGCTGCGCGACGTGCTCGCGATCCTCGCCGAGCTGCTGCAGGGCGTGAAGCCGCGCCCCGACCGGATGCGCGAGGCGCTGCGCGAGGGGTATGCGACCGCGACCGACCTCGCCGACTACCTGGTGCGCAAGGGGCTGGCGTTCCGCGATGCCCACGAAGCGGTGGCGCGCGCCGTGCGCGCCGCCGAAGCGGCGGGAAAGGACCTCGCCGAGCTTTCGCACGCGGAGCTCGCGGCGTTCTCGCCGCTCGTCGGCGCCGATGTCGCCGCGGTCCTCACGCCCGAAGGCTCGGTGGCGTCGCGGCGCCACATCGGCGGCACCGCGCCCGAGGCGGTGCGGGCGGCGATCGCGCGCGCCCGCGCGCGCCTGTGACGCGCGGCTAGGCCGCCTCCTCGGTCTTCTTCGCCTCGAAGATGCGGCAGATCTTGCGGGTCTCGGGCCCGGAGAGCCGATCGCCCATGCGCCCGCACCGGTAGATGCGCTGCGAGAGCTTCTGGCACCAGCTGCAGTTGTGGCAGACGCCGAACGGCGCCCCCTCGTTGTCCTCCTGCAGCGTGGTGAGCGCCTCGCGCAGCGCCGAGACGGCGTTGCGGATGCGGTTGGGGCTGATGTTGCGGGTGGCGTTCTGCCAGGCGAGGGTGGGCTGCGCCTCGTAGAGGAGCCGCTCGCCCGCCGGCGAGAGCCGAAGCCGCACGACGCGCCGGTCGATGTCGTCCTCGAAGCGCTCGATCAGGCCGCGCCGGTCGAGCAGGAGCAGCGTCTGCGAGACCGTGCCCTTGGTGAGGCCGAGGTATTCCGCGAGCGCCTGCGGGGTGTTGGAATAGCGGTTCGCCCTGCTGAGGTAGATCAGCGACTGCAGGTGCACCGGCTGGAGCGACTCGTCGGCGCCCGCGCGGCGCAGCTCCGTGCGCATGAGGTTTCCGAGCCGCTCGACGAGCTCGAGAAGGACGATCGGGTTCTTGTCCAGTCGCGCCTCCAATCCGCGGACGACGGCCGCGTTCGCGCATTAGTATCGGGTCGATACCGGAATGTCAAGGATTTGATGGGAGTATTTTTCGTATCGGATCGAAACCAACTCGCCCGCGAGCGCCCGAAGTGCCGTTTTCGGTCGCTTTGCGACGCGCGCCGCGTCACGCGAAGCGCACGCGCTCGCCCGATTGCGCCTCGACGAGGCGCGCGAGCGACGCGAAGAGCTCCTCGCCGCTCCTCGTGTCGCGCCACGCGCCGTCGCGATGCGCGAAGTGGAAGCCGCCGGAGCGCGCCGCGACCCAGATCTCGCGGTTGGGCGCCTGGCGGTTCACGATGATGCGGCTCGCGTCGGGGCACTCGATCGAGAGCACGCCGCCCTCGACGTCCACGTCGAGCGCGTCGTGCGCGGAAAGCGCGGACTCGATGCGCTCCATCGCCGCGTCGGCGGCGCGATGGAAATCCGATTCGTTCATAATCAGCCCATGATACGCGCCGCCGCGCTTTTCGCGCTCGCCCTCGCCCTCGCCCTCTGCGCCTGCGGGCAGAAGGGCCCGCTCAAGCTTCCCGATTCGACGCCGCCGCAGGTGCCGCAGCCGGCTCCCGCGGCGCCGCCTTCCTCGCCGTGAGCGCGCTCGAGCGCGTGGGCGGCGAGCTGCGCCTGGAGGGCGTCGCGCTCGAGGAGGTGGCGCGCCGCTTCGGCACGCCCTGCTACGTGTATTCCCGCGCGGCGATCGAGTCGGCGTTCCGCACCTTCGACGAGGGCCTCGCCGGGCTCGACCACCTCGTGTGCTACGCGGTGAAGGCGAGCTCGAACCTCGCGATCCTCGACGTGCTCGCGCGGATGGGCGCGGGCTTCGACATCGTCTCCGGCGGCGAGCTCGCGCGCGTGCTCGCGGCGGGCGGGCGCGCCGACCGCGTGATCTTCTCCGGCGTCGGGAAGAGCGAGCCGGAGATGCGCGCCGCGCTCGAGGCGGGCATCAAGTGCTTCAACGTGGAGAGCGAGCCCGAGCTCGACCGGCTGGACGGCGTCGCGCGCGCGCTGGGACGGCGCGCGCCGGTGTCGCTGCGCATCAACCCGGACGTCGACGCGCGCACGCATCCCTACATCTCCACCGGCATGGCGGGCAACAAGTTCGGCATTCCCCATGCGCGCGCGCTCGCCGCCTACCGCCATGCCGCGGGCCTCGCGAACCTGCGCATCGTGGGCATCGACTGCCACATCGGCTCGCAGATCCTGGAGACCGCGCCCCTCGACGAGGCGCTCGATCGCGTGCTCGAGCTCGTCGACGCGCTCGTGGCCGAGGGCATCGCGCTCGAGCACCTCGACCTGGGCGGCGGCCTCGGCATCCGCTATCGCGACGAGGAGCGGGCGCCCGACATCCACGCGTATTGCCGGGGGCTCGCGGCGCGGCTCGCCGGCCGCGGCCTGCAGGTGCTGCTCGAGCCCGGCCGCGCCATCGTGGGCGCGGCGGGCGTGCTGCTCACGCGGGTGGAGTACCTCAAGCTCGACAAGGCGAAGCGCTTCGCGGTGGTGGACGCCTCCATGAGCGAGCTGCTGCGCCCCGCGCTCTACGAGTCGTGGCACCCGATCGTCCCGGTGCGCGAGGCCGCCGGGCGCGAGGCCGCGCGCTACGACGTGGTCGGCCCCGTGTGCGAATCGTCCGACGTGCTCGGCCTCGATCGCGAGCTGTCCGTGGCGCCCGGCGACCTGCTCGCGATCCTCGCGGCCGGCGCCTACGGCATGGCGATGAGCTCGAACTACAACTCGCGCCCGCGCCCCTGCGAGGTGCTGGTCGATCGCGGCGAGGCCCTCGAGGTGCGCGCGCGAGAGACGGCCGAGTCGCTCTTCGCGCTCGAGCGCCGCCTGCCGTAGCGCGCGCGGCCGCGCGCCGCGTGCAAAGCGGGCGATGCGCGGGGTTTTGGTATCGGGTCGATACCGATCAAGCGCGAGTCCGATCAAATAGTCAGGCTTGACATGCATGGATTTCATGGACTTGCGTCTAGAATCGGCTCACCAATCTCGTTCGATGCGAATCCGAACGCTTGGTAGTGCGTAAAGCCTCCCGTCGGGAAGCGCGCACGTCAGACAATCGGTCAACATTGAAAGGAGCCAGCATGGCTACGAAGAAAAAAGCCTCGAAGAAGAAGTCCTCCGCCAAGAAAAAGACCGCCAAGAAGAAGTCGTCGAAGAAGCGCGTAGCGAAGAAGAAATCGACGAAGAAGAAATCGTCGAAGAAGAAAGCGTCGAAGAAGAAGGCTTCGAAGAAGAAAGCGGCCAAACGCAAGCCGGCCCGCAAGGCGGCGAAGGCGAAGAAGAAGCCCGCGAAGAAGAAGGCGGCGAAGCGCAGCAAGCCCGCGATGTCGGCGGAGCCCTCGAGGCCCATGGCCCCGGCGGTCACCCCGGTCATCACGCCGCTGATCAAGCCGATGAGCTGAGCGGGAGCCCCAGGCACCCGGAAGCACCTCGGCAAGACCCGAATACGAGGCGCGACCCGACCGGTGCCGCGCAAGCGGCAGGCAGCACGGCCGGGTAGCGCCTCGCAAGCGGGCTCCCCCTTCCCGCGTCAGACGGCGCGGTATTCCGCCAGCACCTCGTAGCGCCCATCGCCGCCGCCCGAGCGCACGAGCGTGAACGCGTCCACGCGCCAGTCGATCGCCGGGATCGCGGCCGCGGGCACGGGCTTGCGCGTGCGCCGCGCGAGCGTCGCATGCGGGGCGAACGGCCGCTCCTCCAGCGCGAAGCCGCCCGCGCGCAGCCGCGCGGCGAGCGCCGACTGCAACGCCGCGAGCGGCTCGGGCATCCGCGCGCTCCCCGCCCATGCGACGCGCGCGCCGCGGAACGATCCCACCCGGTCCAGCGCGAAGGCGAACCTCTCGAAGCGCACGCCGGCGCCGGCCTCCCGCGCCCCATCCAGGCGCGCGGCGGGAACCTCGCCCAGGAAGGCCAGGGTGAGATGGATCTTCTCGCGCGGCACCGCACGGCCCTCGCCCACCACGGCCAAGTCGGCGGCGAGACGCGCGAGCGGCGCGGCCGCCTCGCCCGGCCACACGGCGAAGAAGAGCCGTGCCATGGCTACAGCAGGAACAGCGTCGCCAGGCCGAGGAAGATGAAGAACCCCATGCTGTCGGTGACGAACGTGAGGAAGACGCTCGATCCGACGGCGGGATCGCGGCCGAAGCGGTCCATGGCGAGCGGGATGAAGATGCCCGCGAGCGCGGCGACCACGAGGTTCAGCAGCATCGCGAGCGCCATCACGCCGCCCAGCGCGACGTTGTGGTAGAGGAAGCCCGCCACGACGCCCAGCACGCCGCCCCACAACGCCCCGTTCAACGCGCTGATGCCGAGCTCCTTGGCGAGCAGGCGCCGCGCGTTCTGCCCGCTCACCTGGCCCACGGCGAGCGCGCGGACGATGAGCGTCGTCGTCTGGTTTCCCGAGTTGCCGCCGATGCCCGCCACGATCGGCATCAGCGCGGCGAGCGCGGCGAGCTGGGCGATGGATCCCTCGAAGAGGCCCACCACGCGCGAGGCCACGAACGCCGTGCACAGGTTCAGCGCGAGCCAGGGCCCGCGGTTCTTCGCGCTCGCCCAGACGCTCGAGAAGATGTCCTCCTCCTCGCGCAGGCCGACCTTGCCGAGCGCCTGCGCCTCCTGGCGGTCGCGCACGTACTCGAGCACCGTGTCCACCGTGATGCGCCCGACCAGCCGTCCGGTCGCGTCCACCACCGGCGCGCACACCAGGTCGTAGCGGTCGAACGCCTCCGCGGCCTCGTCGGCGTCGCTTTCCGGCGCGAACGAGATCACCTCGTGCTCGTAGAGCCCCTCGAGCGGCACGTCGGGATCGGTGACGAGCAGGCGCGTGAGCGGCAGGCGCCCCTTGATGTGGTCGGCGCGGTCGACCACGAAGAGCGCGTCGGTCTGGCTCGGCAGCTCGTCGAAGCGCCGCAGGTAGCGCAGCGCCACCTCGCAGGTCACGTCGTCCCGGATGCTCACCACCTCGAAGTCCATGAGCGAGCCGACGGTCCCCTCGGGATAGGAAAGCGCGGCCTGCAGCTCCGCGCGGTCCTCGACGCCCTGAGCCTCGAGGATGTCCTGCACGACCTCGCGCGGCAGGTCGGAGGCGAGGTCCGCGATCTCGTCGGCGTCGAGGTTGCGCGTGGCGGCGACGATCTGCGCGCTGTCCATGTCCTCGAGCAGCGTCTCGCGCACCGCGTCCGAGGCCTCGAGCAGGATCTCGCCCTCGTGATCGCGGTCCACCAGCGCCCAGGCCCACAGGCGGTCCTCGAGGGGCAGGCCCTCGAGGACGTAGGCGACATCCGCCGGATGGCGGTCGCGGAGCAGCTCGCGCGCCTCGTCCTGCAGCGACGCCACCTCCCCGCCGGGAGGCGGCTCGCGATGCATCCGCGCGAGCCGCTCGATCGCCTCGAGGAGCGCCTGCGGGGAGGCGTCCTCCATGCGCGCGGCCACGCTCACGGCAGCTCCGCGAGCGGCATGCGCGCGAGCAGCGTCTGCGTGCGGCGCTCGAGCCAGCGCGTGCTGCGGTGCCGGTCGTAGAAGCGCGGATTGGGGATCATCGCCGCGAGCCGCGCGGCCGCCTCGGGGCCGACGGCCGCCGCGCCCACGCCGAAGTAGTGCCGCGCGGCCGCTTCCGCGCCGAAGATGCCGTCGCCCCACTCGATCACGTTCAGATAGATCTCCAGGATCCGCCGCTTGTCCATGACCTGCTCGATCATCACCGTGATGAGGGCCTCCTCGCCCTTGCGCCACGGCGTGCGCGCGCCCGAGAGGAACAGGTTCTTCGCGAGCTGCTGGGAGATCGTCGAGCCGCCCGCCACGATGCGGCCGCGCTTGAGGTTCTTCTCGCGCGCCTTCTCGATCGCCTCCCAGTCGAAGCCGTCATGATCGACGAAGCGCGAGTCTTCCGCCACCACCACCGCGCGCTTGAGGCTCGTGGAGATGCGCGAGTACGGCACCCAGGCGTGGCGCAGGCGCGCGTGCGGGTCCTTGCGCCGCATCTCCTCGAGGCGCCGCTCCATGAACGCGGTCATCGCCGGATCGTGGTCCCTCCACCACCAGACACGCGCGAGGTAGGAAAGCTGGAGCGCGAGGAACGCCCCGGCCGCCGCGACCGCGAGCCAGGCGAGCCAGGCGAGCGCGCCCTTCAGCCGCGGCCGGCGCGCAGCCAGGCGAGCACCTCCGCGGTCGCGGGCCGCCGCCCGCGCCACAGCCGATACGATTCAGCCGCCTGCTCGACGAGCATCCCCAGCCCGTCGCAGGCGCGCGCGCCGCGCTCGCGGGCGCGCATGAGGAACGGCTCGGCCGCCGCTCCGTACGCCATGTCGTAGGCGAGCACGCCCGGATGCAGCAGCGCCTCCGGAAGCGCGAGGGACGCGCCGAGCATCGCCGCGGACGTCGCGTTCAGCACCACGTCGAACGGCTCCTCCGGGATCGCATCGAGCGCGCACGCCGCGATCACGCCGCGCGAGGCGAAGCGCTGCGCGAGGGCGCGCGCGCGCGCCGGATCGCGATTGGCCACGACGAGCCGCGCGGGCGATTCGTCGAGCAGCGGTCCCACGACGCCGCGTGCCGCGCCGCCGGCGCCGAGCACGAGCAGGCGCGCGCCGCGAATCGCGACGCCCAGGTTCTCGCGCAGGTCCGCGAGGAGCCCGATGCCGTCGGTGTTGTCTGCGAAGATGCGCGCATCGCGCACGGCGAGGAAGTTCGCGGCACCCGCATCGCGCGCGCGCCGCGACGCCTCGTGCGCGAGCTCGAACGCCTCCACCTTGAACGGCAGCGTCACGTTCGCGCCGCGCCCGCCCTCGGCGAAGAAGCGTTCGACGGTCGCGCGGAACCCGTCGCGCGGCGCGAGCAGCGCGACGTATTCGATGCGCTCGCCCGCCTGCGCGGCGAAGCGCGCGTGGATGGCGGGCGAGAGGCTGTGCGCCACGGGGTTGCCGATGACGGCGTAGCGATCCATGGGATATCGATGCGGAGTACGGCGGGGGCCGCGCCATCATAGCGGCCGCGCGCGTGGACGCCAATTTTAATAGTATGGACGGCCGCGCGAACGCTTGCGCCATCGATGCGCTACCATGGTGCATTCCTCCGGCGCGACGCACCACTACGGTGCGCCGGATGCGGCGCGCCGAATCACATTTCTTTCAAATCAATCACTTGCCGTGCACCGGTTCGTGGCACGGAAGCTGCTGAGGGATCCGCCCGTTGCGAGCCCTTGCGGCCGTCCTCCCATCCATCCCCACCCCACCACAGGAGAAAATCAATGGCAGTCGCCGACGTCTTCAAGACCATCAAGGAGAACGAGGTCCGCTTCGTGGACCTGCGCTTTACCGACACGCGCGGGAAGGAGCAGCACGTCACGGTCCCGGTGAAGTCCTTCGGCGAGGACAAGTTCAAGGAAGGGCACGCGTTCGACGGCTCGTCGATCGCGGGATGGAAGGGCATCGAGGCGTCGGACATGCTGCTCATGCCCGATCCCGATTCCGCGCGCATGGATCCGTTCTTCGACGAGCCCACCATCGTGCTCACCTGCGACGTGGTCGAGCCGGCGACGGGCAACGGCTACGAGCGCGATCCGCGCACCATCGCCAAGCGCGCAGAGGCGTACCTCAAGAGCACCGGCCTGGGCGACACCGCGTACTTCGGCCCCGAGCCCGAGTTCTTCGTCTTCGACGCGGTGGAGTGGAAGGTCGACATGTCCGGCGCCTTCGTGAAGATCTACTCCGAGGAAGCGCCGTGGTCGACGGACGCCAAGGTGGAGGGCGGCAACCTCGGCCATCGCCCGCCGGTGAAGGGCGGCTACTTCCCGGTGCCGCCGGTCGATTCGCTGCAGGACATCCGTTCCGCGATGTGCCTCGCGCTCGAGGAGCAGGGCGTCGAGGTCGAGGTGCACCACCACGAGGTGGCCGCGCCGGGACAGTGCGAGATCGGCACCAAGTTCAGCACGCTCGTGAAGCGCGCCGACTGGCTGCAGATCCTCAAGTACACGGTCTGGAACGTCGCGCGCTCCTACGGCAAGACCGCGACCTTCATGCCGAAGCCGGTGGTGGGCGACAACGGCTCCGGGATGCACGTGCACCAGTCGGTGTGGAAGGGCGGGCAGAACCTCTTCGCGGGCGAGGGCTACGCGGGGCTCTCGGAATTCGCGCTCTACTACATCGGCGGCGTCATCAAGCACGCGAAAGCGCTGAACGCCATCACGAATCCCGGCACGAACTCGTACAAGCGGCTCGTCCCCGGTTTCGAAGCCCCGATCAACCTTGCGTATTCCGCGCGCAACCGCTCGGCTTC
>DASUXK010000453.1:0-2195 GCA_036377935.1 Usitatibacter sp. | reverse complement strand
GCGTCGTGCTCGAAATATTCGTGCCGTGTCGGGAGCGTCGTTTCGCCCACCGGCCGAACCTCGTCGCCCCGGAAAGGTCTTCCCAGTTTGGGCGCCGATTCCGCAGCGGGTTTGTGCCAGCGCAAGCCGCGGCCGCCCCGGGCCTGCGACGCTGGAAGGGAATCCCGCCGCCCGTCCGACGAGGAGGACCTGCCATGACCGCCCCCGCAACGAAACGCACGAGGCCCATCGCCCTCGAGGCCTCCGACGCCCTCGTGCTGGTCGACGTGCAGCGCGACTTCGTGAGCGGCACGCTCGCGGTGCCCGACGCGCCCGCCGCGGTACCCATCCTCGCGCGCTACGTGCGCGAGTTCGCGCGCCGCGGGCTGCCCATCATCGCCACCCGGGACTGGCATCCCTCCGGGCATTGCTCGTTCCGCGACCGCGGGGGACCCTGGCCTCCGCACTGCATCGCGGGGACGCCCGGCGCGGCCTTCGACGAGCGGCTCTCGCTCGGGCCCGACGCGATCGTGATCTCGAAGGCCGTGACCGAGGAGCGCGATGCGTACTCGGGATTCGAGGGCACCGAGCTCGACCTGCGCCTGCGCAAGCTGGGCGCGCGGCGCCTTTTCGTGGGCGGCCTCGCCACCGACTACTGCGTGCGCGCCACCGTGCACGACGCCCGCGAGCGCGGCTACGAGGTGTTCCTGCTCGTGGACGGCATCCGCGCGGTGGATGTGAAGCCGGGCGACGGCGAGCGCGCGATCGCGCGGATGCAGGACGAGGGCGCGGTGCCGATCCGCTTCACCGACCTCGTGGGCGCCATGGCGGAGCATGGATAGGCCGCTCGCCGGCGCGGAGCGCACGCGCGGCGCCGAGGCGGGCGTCCTCCTCACCGACCTCTACGAGCTCACCATGCTCCAGGCGTACTTCGCCCGGCGCATGAACGGCACCGCGGTCTTCGAGCTCTTCGTGCGCAAGGTGCCCGCGCAGCGCAACTTCCTCGTCGCGGCCGGCCTCGATGCCGTGCTCGATTACCTGCTCGACCTGCGCTTCACCGGCGAGGAGCTGGAGTGGATGCGGGCCTGCGGCCGCTTCACCGCCGATTTCATCGAGTCGCTGCGCGGCCTGCGCTTCACCGGCGACGTCGATGCGATGCCCGAGGGCACGGTGTTCTTCGCCGACGAGCCGATCCTGCGCATCGCCGCGCCGATCCGCGAGGCGCAGCTCGTGGAAAGCCGCGTGATGAACCTGCTGCATTTCGCGACGCTCACCGCGAGCAAGGCCGCGCGCGTGGCGCTCGCCGCGCCGGGGAAGCTCCTGGTGGATTTCGGCATGCGCCGCGCCCATGGCGCCGAGGCCGCCCTGCTTTCCGCCCGCTCGTCCTACCTCGCCGGATTTTCCGGCACGGCGACGGTCGAGGCGGGCCGGCGCTACGGCATCCCGGTATTCGGCACGATGGCGCACTCGTACATCCAGGCGCATGCGGACGAGGCCGAGGCCTTCGAGAACTTCGCCCTGGCGCAGCCCGAGAACGCGGTCTTCCTCATCGATACGTACGACACCGAGCGCGGGGCCCGCAAGGTCGTTCGGCTCGCGCCCGCGTTGCGCGCGGCCGGCATCGCGATCAAGGGCGTGCGCATCGATAGCGGCGATCTCGGCGATCACGCGCGCCGCGTGCGGGCGATCCTCGACGAGGGCGGATTGCGCACGGCGACGATCTTCGCGAGCGGCAGCCTCGAGGAGCACCGCGTGAAGGCGCTCGTCGAATCGGGCGCGCCCATCGACGGCTTCGGCGTGGGCACGCGCATGAACACCTCCTCGGATGCGCCGTACCTCGACTGCGCGTACAAGCTGCAGGAGTACGAGGGCGTCGCCCGGCGCAAGCGCTCCGAGGGAAAGGCCACCTGGCCCGGGCGAAAGCAGGTCTATCGCCGCATGGGAAACGATGGCCGGTTCGCGGGCGACCTCCTCGCGCTCGCCGATGGGCGTCGCGAGGGCCGCCCGTTGCTCGTGCCGTTCGTTCGCGGCGGCGAGCTCATCGAGCCGCGGATCTCGCTGGAGGAATCGCGCGAGCATGCGCGGCGCGAGATGGCCCACCTTCCCGAGGCGCTGCGGGGGCTGGAGGCGGCGGCGCGCTACCCGGTGGACGTGGATCCCGAGTTGCGCGAGCTCGCCGCCGACCTCGACGCCCGGAGTTGAGCCGCCGGCAGCCC